>JANMKH010000301.1:0-5116 GCA_031371965.1 Sulfuriferula sp. | reverse complement strand
GCCCAGGCCGGTCTTTTCGTGCCCGCCGAAGCGGCGCGGATCGGCGTGGCCGACCGGCTGTTCTCCCGCGTCGGCGCGTCGGACGATCTGGCCGGCGGCCGTTCCACCTTCATGGTGGAAATGACCGAGACCGCGCATATCCTGAACAACGCCACCGACAACAGCCTGGTGCTGCTCGATGAAATCGGACGCGGCACCTCCACCTTTGACGGCCTCGCGCTGGCCTGGGCGGTGGCACGCCAGCTGGCGGAAAAAACCCGCGCCTACACCCTGTTCGCCACGCATTATTTCGAGCTCACCCGGCTGCCGCTGGAATGGCGCCAGATCGCCAACGTGCACGTCGAAGCCGTCGAACACAAGGACTGGATCGTGTTTCTGCACAGCGTCAAAGAAGGCCCGGCCAGCCAGAGCTACGGCCTGCAGGTAGCCGCGCTGGCGGGTGTGCCGGGCAGCGTCATCCAGGCCGCGCGCCGGCATCTGGTGACGCTGGAACAAGGCGCCACGCGCAACGACCTGCAGCCCGACCTGTTCGCCGCACCCGCTGTTGAAACCGCACCGCACCCGGCACTGATACAACTAGCCGGGATTGAACCGGACAGCCTCAGCCCGAAGGCGGCGCTGGAGGCGCTCTACCAGCTCAAAAGCCTGCTGGCCGAGTAGTCTCCTCAGTGCGGCATCGGCGCTGCACCCTCCGCATCCGCATCGATGGGCCACAAGGTATGCGTATCCAGCAGCAGCCGGTAACGGGCTTCGGCCGCGTCCAGGCGGGCACTGATGGCGGCAAGCTGGGCCTCCTGCATCTGGCGGCGCGCGGTTAGCACGTCCGACAGACCGCTCTCACCCAGGCTATAGGCCCGGGCAATCAAATCAGCATTATTGTGCATGGCCGTTGCCGCTTGTGTGGCTGCCTGCCATGCCTGATAGGCCGACTGCGCAGTCAGCCAGCTGTTTGCGGTTTCTGTCTTGACTTTGGTCAGCACACCGGCTTCCCGCTCTGCCGCCACTTCGCTACTCGCCAGCGCGCTCGCCTGGCTGGCAGCACGCCCCGCGCCCGGCAGCGGAATCGTCAGATTCACGCCGATCAGCCGTTCGGCCCCGCCGCGTTCCGAACCGTAACGGATGCCCACGGCAGGATCCGGTATTCGGTCGGCCTCACTGCGCGCCAGCATCAGCCGGCTGTGCTGTGTCTCGCCGCGCGCCAGGGACAACTCATGATTGTCTGCCAGCACAAGCTGTTGCCAGTAATCGAGACTTTCGCTCACCGGCACGGGTTCCGGCAGCACCGGCGCCGCAGGCAGCGCAATGCCAGGGTAACGTTGGGTTAAATCATTCGCTGCGATGGTGGCACGCATGTGTGCCTGGGCCAGCTGCGCCTCGGCCTGGGACAATGCCGCCTGCGCCTGCAACTGCTCCAGCCGGGCAGCGTCTCCCGCCTTGATGCGTTTTCCCACCACGGCGAGCTGATCGCGCAATAGTCCGACCTGTGTCTGCCACTGTTTTTCCTGGTTGAACTCACGCAGCCAGACGAACCAGGACTTGAGCAACATGCGCCCTGATTCATGCAGCGCATCGCCATAAACCACGCGCGCCTGGGCCATGCCTTGATCGCCCAGCTCGCCGTCTATGCGGGATTTCCCGGGCAGGCGCAGGCTGCGCTCCAGCCCCACGCTCCATTCGGAAAACTGTTCCGATGGCACGCTTACCCGGCGTTGCATGGCATCAACGCGCACATTGGTTTCGTAGCTGCCGGCACGCAATAGGCTGCGATCGGCTGACGCCACGCCAAGGCTAGTGCGAGCAGTGCGCACCATGGGGGTATTTTCCAAGGCCTTTCTGACTTCGAACAAGGGTGGCAGATCAGGGTAATTCTGAAAAGTTTGCGCCATGGCTGGAAAGGGTAGCGCTGCAATCAGCACAGCCAGTAAATACGGTTTCATACAAATCTCCCGAATTCTTGCACATCCATCATCCAGTAAGCCACTTCCGGATGCGGCCAGTTGGTTTTCAACAATGCCAGCAGCTGCACGGCGTCGGCATGCTGCATCACCGTATCGATACGGACGCGCCGGGCACGGCCGCGCACCTCTTCGGCTGCTGTGGTAATCACCTGCGATTGCCCATGACCGCTGACTTCCATGCTGTTAAAGCCGCTTACCCATTCGGGATGTTCCAGCAGGGTATCGAGCACCGCTTCTTCCAGCGCCACGGGCAGGATCAGGGTGAGTTGGGTGTAGGTATTGCTCATGTGAGTTTCTCCGTGCGCGCAACGCCGAAGCGCCGATAGAGGATGGGCAGCAGCACCAGGGTGAGCAGCGTGGAAGTGACCAGGCCGCCGATCACCACGATGGCAAGCGGCTTCTGGATTTCCGATCCCGGTCCGCTGGCGAACAGCAGGGGCACCAGGCCGAAGGCGGCGATCATGGCAGTCATCAGCACCGGGCGCAGACGGCGCCGTGCGCCCTCCACCACCACGTCATTCAGCGCCATGCCCTCACTGAGCAGCTGATTGAAATAAGTCACCAGCACCACGCCGTTCAATACGGCGATACCCAGCAGCGCGATGAAACCCACCGATGCCGGTACCGACATGTATTGCCCGGAAAGCCACAGCGCGAACACGCCGCCGATCAGCGCAAACGGCACGTTGGTCAGCACCAGCAACGCCTGCCGCACCGAACGGAAGGTAGCGAACAACAACAGGAAAATCGCCCCCAGCGCAACCGGCACGACGATGCCCAGCCGTTTGGCAGCGCGCTGCTGATTCTCGAACTGGCCGCCCCACACCGTGGTGTAACCGCTGGGCAGCTTGACCTTGGCGGCCACTGCCTGCTTGGCGTCATCCACAAAACCGACCAGGTCACGGCCGCGCACGTTGGCCTGCACAACAACAAAACGTGCGCCGTTTTCGCGATCCACCTTGACCGGCCCGTCGGTATGGCGCAGCTGCGCCACGTCACTCAGCGGGATGCTGCGGCCATCCGGCAAGGTCAGCCGCAGCGACTCGAACAGCGCCGGCGAGGCGCGCAGGTCCTCTGCACCCCGCAATACCAGCGGCGTACGGCGCACGCCTTCCAGCACAATACCCAGCTGTTTGCCTTCGAGCTGGATACGCAGGTCGTTCTGAATATCGTCCGCATTCAGACCGAAGCGTCCGGCCGCCAGACGATCCACCTTGATTTGCAGGAATTGCACGCCTTCGTTCTTGGTCGTGATTACATCCTGCGCACCGGGGATGGTTTTCAGCACACCTTCAACCTCGCCTGCCAGACGGTTCAGCGTGCCAAGATCAGTACCGAAAATCTTCACTGCGAGATCACCACGCACACCGGTCAGCATCTCCGATACACGCATTTCGATCGGCTGGGTAAACGCGATGTTGATGCCGGGGAAATCCTGCATGACTTTACGTATCTGGTCGGTAAGCCACTCCTTGTCCGGCTTGCGCCATTGATCGCGCGGTTTCAGCACCAGGAATGTATCGGTCTCGTTAAGCCCCATCGGGTCCAGACCCAGCTCGTCCGAACCGGAGCGCGCAACGATGCCTTTCACTTCCGGCACGCGCGCCATGATCGCGCGCTCCACGCGCAGGTCGGTGTCCACCGTCTGCTCCAGACTGATGGACGGCAGTTTTTGCAACTGCAGAATGAGGTCGCCCTCGTCCATCACCGGCATGAAGGTCTTGCCGATCAGCGTGTAGACGCCGACCGTCGCCAGCAATGCAACCAGCGCCACGCCAATGACGATTCTGGCATGCGCCAGCGACCAGTCCAGACTCGGCCGGTACAACGCCATGGCTTTACGCACCAGCCAGGGATCCTTGTGGGCACCCTGCTTGAGCAGCCAGGACGCCAGCACCGGAATCACGGTGAGCGACAACAACAATGAGGCGGACAGCGCAAACACGATGGTCAGGGCCACCGGCACAAACAGCTTGCCTTCCAGGCCCTGCAGGGTGAGCAGCGGGAAAAATACGATAATGATGATGAAAATACCCGAAGCCACCGGCGTCACCACTTCGCGCACCGCGCGATAGATCACGTGCAGCTTGGGCAGTTTTTTCGCGGCGCTATCATGGGCCAGATGGGTGACGATGTTTTCCACCACCACCACGGCGGCGTCCACCAGCATGCCGATGGCGATGGACAAGCCACCCAGGCTCATCAGGTTGGCCGACATGCCGAACTGGCGCATGAGGATGAAAGTGGCCAGTGCCGCCAGCGGCAACACCATCGCCACGACGACAGCGGCCCTGAGGTTGCCCAGGAACAGCACCAGCAGAATCACCACCAGGATAATGGCTTCGCCAAGCGCATCGGATACCGTGGAGATGGCGCGCTCCACCAGACTGCCGCGATCATAAAACACCTGAATCTTGACGCCGGCAGGCAGGGTTTTCTCAATCTCGGCCAGCTTCGCGCGTACCCCCTGCACAACCTGTTGCGCATTGGCACCGCGTAGCCCCAGCACCAGACCTTCCGCCGCTTCACCCTTGCCGTCCTTGGTTACCGCGCCATAACGCGTCAGGCTGCCGATGCGCACAGTGGCGACGTCGCCCACGCGTACCGGGATACCGTCACGGTTCGTGACAACGATATTGCGCACATCATCCAGCGTCTTGATGGCGCCCTCCACCCGCACCACCAGCACTTCCTCGCCCGCCCTCAGGCGTCCGGCACCGTCATTGCGGTTGTTCATCTCCAGTGCCTGTTGCAGATCGGACAAGCGCACGCCGCGTGCGGCGAGTTGCGCGTTATCCGGCGCCACCTCGAAAGTGCGCACCAGACCGCCCAGCGTATTGACGTCCGCCACGCCGGGCAGGGTGCGCAGTTGCGGGCGAATCACCCAATCCAGCAACGAGCGGCGCTCGGCGAGCGAGAGCTTGCCGCCTTCCACCGTAAACATGTACATCTCACCCAGCGGCGTGGTGATCGGCGCCAGGCCGCCGGTCGTCCCGACTGGCAGACTGGCCTGGACATTGCCCAAGCGCTCCGCCACCTGCTGGCGCGCCCAGTAAATGTCGGTGCCATCCTCGAAATCAATGGTGATATCCGCCAGCGCGTACTTGGAAATGGAGCGCAACATATGCTGTTTTGGAATGCCCAGCATTTCCGTTTCG
>JANMKH010000283.1:0-6528 GCA_031371965.1 Sulfuriferula sp. | reverse complement strand
CCAGGCGGCAACAGCGGCCGCAATGGATGCCGAGGTCGAAATATATTTCGCCAGCAGTGCTACCCGGCTGCTCGTGCGGGGCATTGCGGATGGAATCCATCCTTCCGACAATAAGGCAAAATCAGTATATGGTTTCATGCAGGATGCGTCGCAACTGGGAGTGAAGTTTTTTGCTTGCGGCGGCGCGCTGGAGGCCTATGCCATTACGTCTGAATTATTGATTCCAGAATGTACTGGGATAGCCGGCGCCGCAGCATACATCTGCCGGGTAATGGATGATGACTGGAAATCCATCACTTACTGATTTGATGCTTCACGGTTGCCGACAAATAGTTGCACTCTGATAAAAGCCGCCTCCAGGTCATCAAACATATTCCCGGCTTCGCCCCAGCTTTTTGCCTTGATGGTCTGTTCGATCATGCCGGCCAGATGCTGCACTTCAGTCGCAGCAATATAAGCGGACGCGCCCTTGATCTCGTGTGCGGCGCGAGCACTGGTGACTGATTTGGCCTGAATCCCTGTACCCAATTCAATGAGTAGCGCCGCAGTGCTGGAGCAATACAGATTAAGCAGTTCCGAGACCAGGGCTGCATCCTGTCGGCAATTTTTTTCCAGAACCGGCATGTCAATCGGATTGCTATTTACGCTAGATTCAGTCCGGCTAACGCGGGCTTGCTGGATGGGTGCATGATTAAGCCAGCGCGCCAACATATTGACCAGATCTTCTTCCTGAACCGGCTTGCTTAGGTAATCATTCATCCCCGCTGCCAAGCATTGTTCTCGCGCGCCTTGCATGGCATTGGCAGTCATGGCAATGATGGGTCCGGCATTGGGAATGTTATGGCGGATCTGAGAAGTTGCCTGGTAGCCGTCCATTTCCGGCATCTGGCAATCCATCAGGGTCAGGTCATAGATCCCGGTTTGCGCAAGTATGACTGCTTCGTGACCATTCGCGGCGATGTCTACCTGCGCGCCCAGGTGACGCAATAAGTGCTGTATGACTTTCTGGTTAACGATATTGTCTTCTGCAACCAATATTCGTCTTCCCATGAATCTGGTGTTGTCAGGATTTGACGCAGAAGACGCGTTAGTGGCTAGAGTTGTTGATTCGACACGAATCAGTGGCAGGCTCAAGTGAAATGCGCTGCCGTGTCCTGCGCTGCTATCAACACTGATGTGGCCACCCATCATTTCCGCCAATTGTTTGCAAATCGCCAGCCCGAGACCGGTACCACCGTATTTGCGTGTGGTAGAACCATCTGCCTGGGAAAATGAGCGGAACAAACGGCTCTGTGTTTCGGCTGAGATACCGATACCGCTGTCTTCAACCGTAAACAGGATCCAGCTAGTTGAATCGGATGCATGGTCAGGCGCCAGGGCGACTGTTATATATACAACTCCAGCATGGGTGAATTTAAGCGCATTGTCCACCAGATTGGAGAGTATTTGTCGCAACCTGTTGGGGTCGCCGCGCACCAGTTCTGGGACATCTGCGTTAATGTTGCAATTAAAACCTATCCCCATTTCTTCGGCTCTATTCACGAAGAGGCTGGCTATTTCCAAGACCGTTTCGTGTAGATTGAAGTTGATCGATTCGAGATTAAGTTTACCCGCGTCAATTTTGGAGAAATCCAGGATGTCATTGATGATCGTCAGCAGGCTCTTACCGGAGCTGTGTATGGCTTGAGCATATTCCCTCTGTTGCGGGCTCAAAGTGGTTTTGAGCATGAGATTAGCCATTCCGATAACGCCGTTCATCGGCGTGCGAATTTCGTGACTGACATTGGCAACAAACTCAGCTTTAAGACGTACGGCTTCAACTGCCGCATCGTGTGCTTCCTTGAGGCTTTTTTCGGCCAGTTTGCGTTCGGTGATATCGCGCATGATGGCTTGTATCACACGCTTGTCATCCAGCGTCATGGCATGAAGTGCGATTTCCGCGGGAAATTCGCTACCGTCATCCCGCAAGCCCTGCCATTCCAGAAAACAATAGCCTTCGGCGCGCGCTCGTGCTACGCAATCATTGGAGAATTGTGCAGCGGTGCGTCCATCCGTTTGAACGGGTGCGCCTAATTGATAGGGGCGGTGCGCGATGAAATCCTGTACTGAATCAATGCCAAACATTTTCAGTGCGGCCGGATTGCAGTCGGTGAAGCCTTCCTCGTCCATAATCACAATGGCATCGGAGTTGGTTTCGAACAGGGTCTGATACTTGAGCTTCTGTTTTTGAAGTTCGCTGGTTTGGAATGTAGTGCGGCGTACCGCGACAAAAGCAATCAAAGCGCCAATCAGCCCAGCCAGGCTACCCATGACTATCATTTGCGAACGGGTTTCGTTATAAGCGTCAGAAGCATCCACCGCTGCATTTGCATTGGCGTCACGCTGCAGTTTAAGTAAGGCCTTTAACTCATTCACCAGCTCTTTTTGGGCGGGAATAGCCTCGTCCTGTAGCAGTTTTAGTGCGGTTCCATTTTTTTTATCCAGTGCCAGGTCGACTGTATGTATCACAATGGGTTGAGCGATGGCAGCCGACTTGCGGACGTGCGCTAAAATATCTTTTTCTTCGCTGCTGAGTTGGGTGAGAGAGAGCGCCTGCAAGGATTCGGAAAAACGAGAGCCGTAATTATGGAAATCATAGAGTTCGTTATTCTGCTCAAACGGTGCGGAGTCGAGTACCAGCGAATGCATGGTGATGATGCGATCCAGTAACGCATCGCGCATGATGCTGGCAAGCTCGGTTTTGTAGTCGTTGACGGTGACAATTGTCACCAGGCGGTTATTAATCGCCTCCATCTGATTCAACCCAAGCAGTGTAATCCCCACCATCAGGCTCAATATCAGGGCGAAGCCCAGACCCAGGCCGAACTTGATGCCGCGCAGGTTCACGTGGCTACGCCAGGCCTGGCTAACACGAGTGAAGAAGGACGCGAGCTTATGCATTACCGCGTGCAGTATTAATCAGTGATGGCCTGTCAGTGGAAAAGTGAGGAGGCGGCGCGCCCCTTCAAAGCGTTGCGACCAGTATTCTTCTTTCATGTCAGAAATCATGATGCTGCCGGTCCGATTGCTTGGCGCATGGATAAAGCGATGCTCGCCCAGATAAATGCCGACATGCGAAAACGCGCGCTTCATGGTATGGAAAAATACCAGATCGCCTGGACGCAAATCCTGCTCGTCTATGCTTTCGCCCGTCTTGCTGATTTCGTCTGCACTTCGAGGTAACTGCAAGCCTGCTACATTGCTGAATACATAACGCACGAAACCACTACAATCCATGCCGGTTTGCGGTGAATTTCCGCCGTATTTGTAAGCGGTGCCTATCAGACTCACCGCGTAGAACAGCAAATCAGCGCGCTCGCCACTTATGGCGGTGTGTGCAGATACTGTATCGCCGTCAGTGTCATCCGCATATACCGGATGGAACGCGGACAACGATAAACTGACTAATATGAAGAAAATAATGCGCATGGATATGAAATTTAATGAATTTTCCCACTCGGGTAAAGAAAAAAATCAACTCAATTAATTAACGGCTAATATCAAATTGTATTTAGACCATTGTTAAGGAGCGCGTCATGGATGAACATACTATCCCGATGGAAACCCTGGAAACCATCAAGCAGGAGGCCCGGCAGGCGGGGGCAGATGGAATGGATATCAGCGCACGCATACATGACATCACAGTGCGAGCGATCGAGCAAAGAACATTGAATGTAGCCGAAATCAAGGCAGTATTGGCGTCAGTCAGTGCCGGTGTTAATCTTGGGTTGGCTGAACGCGGCGGCGATATCGCGCAATCACTGCGTGCAGCGGTGAGTGGCATGGATCAAGCCTTAATCAAGTTTGCCCAATCTACCCAACTGATGATTGAAGAAATGCTCACCAGTGGCAGAGAATCCCACGCAGGCGAGCTGAAACAATCGCTGCAAACCTTGCGCGATCTGGAACATTTACTGATTGATGCTATCCGCCAAACTGCCCGCACCAGTACAGGGATGCTCGTGATGGAAGCGAATCGAGTCGCCAGCCACCTCAAAACAAGCGGGTCGGACTCGGGAGGTCAGATGCGGGATACCCTCACTCAGCTTGCCACCAGAGTACGGGCTGCCGTACATTCGGGTAAGGTCAACGCCGAACTGAGCGCTCGGGAGATAGCCAGTCGTATGGCTCTAGTCGCCAGCGGATTGTTGACGGGGGCAGGCGAGGCGCTGCGCAACAAGGTAAAGTAATCAACTTAACTGATCAATAACGATAATTATGCTTTGGGAGACTATCGGCGTCGTTCGCGACTTGCCGAGATTGCACGAAATCGCCACCATCATGATCCGCTATGGGTGGGGGGATATGGTGCGCGCACTTGGAATTGGCACGGTACTTGAACGCGCCGGGCGTATTCTTCATTGGCAAAGCACGTCTGAAACTAACCAGTTGGAACCCGCAGTGCGAATTCGGTTGGCAATGGAAGAACTGGGCCCAACCTTTATCAAACTCGGTCAGTTGTTTGCCACGCGTGTTGATGTCTTCCCGCCGACGTGGATTGCGGAATTCGAAAAGTTGCAATCGAAAGTGCCTCCCGTACCGTTCGCGGAACTGGCGCCGCATCTGGAAACGGCACTCGGCCTTCCTGCCACTGAAATTTTTCTTGAACTGGATATCGACGCTTTTGCTGCTGCCTCAGTGGCGCAAGTTCACCGGGCAAAATTGCAGGACGGCACACCGGTCATTCTCAAGATCCGCCGCCCTGGGATCGAAAAAAAGATCGAAGCCGATTTGCGCATCATGCAGCACATCGCCCGTCTGGCTGAAAAAGAGATACCTGACGCGCACCGTTACCAGCCGGTGATGATGCTGGCGCAGTTCCGACGTTCATTGCGGCGCGAGCTTGACCTGCTGATGGAAGCCCACAATATCGAGCGTTTCCGCACCAATTTTGCCAATGATGAAACCGTACATATCCCCAAGGTGTACTGGGATTACGCCAGTGAAATACTCAATGTGCAGGAAGAACTGATAGGCATCCCGGGCACGCATCTGGCTGAGGTTCGCGCTGCGGGAATGGATTTGCCCGTACTGGCCGCGCGCGGTGCCGATGCGGTGTTGAAAATGATCCTGGTACATGGTTATTTTCATGCCGATCCGCATCCCGGCAATGTTATCTACTTGTCGGGCAATCGTGTCGGCATGATCGATTTCGGCATGGTGGGGCGGCTCACCGAATACCGCCGTAACCAGATTGTGAATTTGCTCGACGCGATGGCACGCAAGGATGAGGAGGGCATGCTGGGCGTATTGCTGGATTGGGCTGGCGATGGCGAAGTGGACGAGGCCAAGCTTGGTTACGATGTGTCGGAGTTGGTATTCAGCTATGACAACCTGCAACTCAAAGATGTAAAAATTGGTCCCTTGCTCACCGACATCACCGCCATCATCCGCGAGAATGGTCTCGTGCTTCCTGCTGACTTGACGCTGCTATTCAAGGCGTTGATTACCCTGGAAGGGCTTGGCCAGCAGCTTGATCCGCATTTTCATATGGTGGATCATCTTACCCCCTTCGTGCGTGGCGTGATCGCCGAGCGCTACCAGCCCGCCGCACTGATCAAACGCGGCCGTAAAAGTCTCAAAGAGGCCCTGGAAGTTGTCTCCGGCCTGCCGCGGGATATGGCAAAATTATTGCGCGAGGCACGCCGCGGACACCTGCGTATTGACTTCGACCTGAAACGCCTCGACCAGTTTGGACACCAACTCGATCGCGCCAGCAGCCGCATCACCATGGGCATCCTCACCGCCGCTCTGATTATCGGCTCATCCATCGTCATGACTGTTCCGGGTTGGCGATTCCTTGGCATCGTGGGTTTTTTGCTGGCATTTTTAAACAGCATCTGGGTGGTATTTTCAATTTGGCGTTCAGGCAAACATTGATCGAGAAATTTACCGTTTACCAATGGCGCCATACCCCCTATAATTCGCGCCTACGCCGGCATAGCTCAGTTGGTAGAGCAGTTGATTTGTAATCATCAGGTCAGGGGTTCGACTCCTCTTGCCGGCACCATACAAAACAATACCTTGTGTGATGTTCGCACAAGGTATTTGTCATTGTGTAATTAGCAATGTAATCAAACGTTGTGGTCGCAAATATGCCTTATCGCTATTCAGGATGAAGTAGACAGTGTCGTCACGAGATATGTTAAAGTAGCTTTTTACATAAACTGCGGTGGACGCGAATGACTGAGGCCTATCAAAGACACGACATCTCCGATGCCGCGTGGGCGCTACTCGAGCCGCGATTGCCGGGGCGTAAAGGCGTGTGGGGCGGCATCGCACACGACAACCGGCGATTTATCAATGCGGTATGCTGGATTTTGAGAACGGGCGCACCATGGCGGGATTTGCCGCCCGCGTATGGGGCAAAAACAACTTTTTCCGATAAAATAAAGTAACTCTTATAGTATCACTTTTTTCCTTGTACCGTACTTTTTCTCATCATTTGCTTCATTTTTCGTTTTGAAATAAGGAGAACAAACAGGATTT
>JANMKH010000277.1:0-5193 GCA_031371965.1 Sulfuriferula sp. | reverse complement strand
TTCGCGCGGCGAGCTGGTGGAAATCGGCGGCGCGTTCCGCGTGCCGGACATCATGGCGCGGGCGGGTTGCCGGTTGAAGGAAGTCGGCACCACCAACCGCACCCATCTGAAGGATTTCGCCGAGGCCATCGACGCCAAAACAGCTTTGTTGCTGAAAGTACACACCAGCAACTATGCCATTCAGGGCTTTACTGCCGCAGTCGAGGAAGCCGCGCTGGCGCAACTTGCCCACAGCCACGCCCTGCCCTTCATGGTGGATCTGGGCAGCGGTACCCTGGTTAACCTGCGCGACTTCGGCCTGCCCCAGGAGCCCACCCCGATGGATTCGCTCGTCGCCGGTGCCGATTTGGTCACCTTCAGCGGCGACAAGCTGCTGGGCGGGCCGCAGGCGGGCATCCTGGTCGGACGCCGTGATCTGATTGCCAAAATCAAGAAAAATCCGCTCAAACGCGCGCTGCGGGTGGACAAAATGACGCTGGCCGCACTGGAGGCGGTACTGCAACTCTACCGCGACCCGGAGCGGTCAGCAGCGCGCTTGCCTACGCTGCGCCTGCTGACCCGTGCCGTGGCCGACATCGAACGTACTGCCCATACCCTGTTGCCCGCCATGGGCGCCGCGTTGGCGGGCGTGGCACAAGTTGAGGTGCGCGCCTGCCACAGCCAGATCGGTAGCGGTTCGTTGCCGATTGACCGCCTGCCCAGCTTTTGTCTGGCGCTGCTGCCCGTTGTGCGTGGCAAGGGTGAAGGCACTGCGCTGAAAAAAATCGAGCAAGCCTTCCGCAATCTGCCGGTTCCAGTCATTGGCCGGGTGAGTGAAGGCGCATTCTGCATGGATTTGCGCTGCCTGGAGCAGGCCGACATGCTGCAATCCCAACTCGGCTCGTTGCGCTTTTGATCATCGGCACTGCAGGTCACATCGACCACGGCAAGACCGCGCTGGTCAAAGCCCTGACCGGCGTGGACGCGGACCGCCTCAAGGAAGAGAAGGCGCGCGGTATCACCATCGACCTGGGCTACGCTTACACCGCCCTGCCCAATGGCGACGTGCTCGGCTTCGTCGACGTACCGGGCCACGAAAAATTCATCCATAACATGCTGGCAGGCGCCACCGGCATCGATTTCGTGCTACTGGTGGTGGCGGCGGACGACGGCCCCATGCCGCAGACGCGCGAACACCTGCACATCCTCGACCTGCTTGGGTTGCAACGCGGCGTGGTAGCGTTGACCAAAGCAGACCGGGTATCCGCCCAGCGTTTAGAAGCAGTGCGTGCCGACATCGCCGCCATGCTGCTGGGCACTGGCCTGCAAGGCAGCGACATTTATCCCGTTTCGGCCCTGACTGGCAGCGGCATTCCCGCGTTGCGCGCGCGCCTGGAAGCGAAAGCGCAGGCGCTTCAACAGCGCTCGGCCAGCGGCCATTTTCGCCTCGCAGTAGACCGCTGCTTCACCCTGTCCGGCATTGGCACGGTGGTCACCGGCACGGTATTTTCCGGCGTCGTGACTGTAGGTGACAAGCTGGTCATGTCGCCCTCCAATATCCCGGTGCGGGTGCGCAGCATCCACGCCCAGGACCGCCCGGCGCAAACCGGGGTGGCCGGACAGCGTTGCGCACTCAACCTGGTCGGACCGGGTCTGGACAAAGCATCCGTAGCACGTGGTGACTGGGTACTGGCCGAGCCACTACACGCACCGGTGACGCGGCTGGATGCGCGGCTGCGCGTGTTGGCCAGCGAGGACAAGCCGCTGCGCCACTGGACGCCGGTACACATCCACCTGGGCGCGACGGATGTCACCGGACGGGTGTCGGTGCTGGAAGGCGAGGTGTTGGCACCCGGCATGGACGCCTTGGTGCAACTGGTGCTGGACAAACCTGTTGGCGCGCTGCACGGCGACAGTTTCATCGTGCGTGACCAGTCTGCCACCCGCACCCTCGGTGGTGGCCGTGTGCTGGATAGCTTTCCACCCGCGCGCGGACGACGCACGCCGGCCAGAATCGAACTGCTGCGCGCACTGGAAACCGGTGCGCCCACCAATGCCCTGCAAGCCCTGCTGCAAGCGAGCGCCAGCGGTGTGGATTTGCGCCGCTTCGCGCTGAACTGGAACCTGCGCGAGGACGAAGCGAGCAGCGTATGGACCTCACTGCCCATGCGCAGGGTGGAGGAAGGGGAGACAGCCATCGGCTTTTCTCCGGCGGTGTGGGAGGCGCTCAGGCAGCGCCTGCTGGATACGTTGACGGCTGAGCATGAGCGCGTGCCGGACATGCTCGGGGTGGATCGTGAACGTTTGCGCCGCATGACTGCGCCGATGCTGTCGCGCTCAGCTTTTCTGGCGCTCACTGATGAATCGCTGGCCACTGGCAACATCAAAGCCAGCGGATTGTGGCTGCATTTACCGGGCCACAGTGTGGCCCTGTTGGCACACGAGGAAAAACTCTGGGCCAAAGTGCGCCCATTGCTGGATGCCGCGCCTTACCAGCCACCCAGAGTGCGGGATATCGCGAATACCCTGGATGTGGACGAATCTGTCATGCGTCAGGTATTGCAGCGATTGGCGCGTTTTGGTGAGGTATTCCAGGTGGCGCACGATCATTTTTTTACCCACGAGGCAGTCGCAGCATTGGCCACTATCGCCCTCAAGCTGGCAGAAGACGACCTACTCGAAGCCGCTGTTTTTCGCGATCGTATCGGCGTCGGGCGCAAACTGGCGATCCAGATTCTGGAATTCTTTGACCGGGTGGGCTTCACCCGGCGTGCGTGTGATCGGCACAAACTGCGCCACGCAGATTTGTTTACAGGCTAGCTGCTGTTGTACCCTTGCTTGCTGTGCAAGCATGCCGTTTACGGAAGAGATTCGTTCCCCGGTGGGGCGGCCGGACTTCAAATCCGGTAAGGGTCGTCAGACGATCCTTGGTGGGTTCGACTCCCACTCTCTTCCGCCATTTTCATCTGACATGAGACTGGATTTGTTTAACGCCCGACTATAGCCCAAACCGCTCTGACTCAGGCAAAATGCATAGATGTCAGAAATAATAGATACCCAGCCGCTGGCCCTGGTGAATGGCGAGCCATTCACTGACTTGCCGCAGGATTTGTACATTCCGCCGGACGCCTTGGCGGTATATCTCAATGCGTTTGAAGGCCCGCTTGATCTGCTGCTGTACCTTATCCGCCGCCACAATCTGGACGTGCTGGATATTCCGATGGCCGATATCACGCGCCAGTACATGGATTATGTAGAATTGATGCGTAGCAGCCGGCTGGATTTGGCGGCGGAATACCTGCTGATGGCGGCACTCCTGATCGAGATCAAGTCGCGCATGTTGTTGCCGCGTCGGCTGCAAGAGGATGAAACCGGGGAAGTGGCAGATCCGCGCGCCGAACTGGTACGGCGCCTGCTCGAATACGAACAGATGAAAATTGCCGCGCAATCGGTCGAAAGCAAACCACGTGATGGGCGGGATTTCGAGGTGATTGCAATATGGGGTGAAGAAGCAGGCAAACTGTTGCCCCATGTCGAACCGGGAGATTTGCGCGCGGCCTGGCTTGGTCTCGTCGCACGCGCCGGCGCACACCGTCACCATACCGTGGGTCGTCAGGAACTGTCGGTACGCGAGGCGATGGGGCAGATACTGGATGCATTGCAGACCGGTGATTTTCTTGAGTTTGCCTGCTTGTTTGACCCCGGCAAGGGCATCCCGCATCTGGTGGTAACGTTTCTCGCCATCCTGGAGCTGGCGCGCGAGCGCATGGTCGAAATCACCCAGAGCGCAGCCTTTTCACCCATTTATATTCGTTTATCACATGCCGATCAATAATATTTCCGAACTGAAAATCGTACTGGAAACCGCGCTGCTTGCCTCGACAGAACCATTGTTAATCAGTGACATGCAGCGTATTTTTGAAGAAGAATTTAGTATTGAGTTTTTGCGCCGCGCGCTCGATGAGTTGCGTGATGACTGGCAGGGCAGGGGAGTGGAACTGGCGCTGGTGGCATCCGGCTGGCGTTTCCAGACACGTCCCGAATATCAACATTTTATCAACCGTCTCAACCCGGAAAAGCCTCCCAAATACTCGCGTGCCGTGATGGAAACCCTCGCCATCATTGCCTATAAGCAGCCCGTGACACGTGGCGATATTGAAGAAATTCGGGGCGTGACGGTGAATACCCAGATTATTAAAACGCTGGAAGAGCGCGACTGGATCAAGGTCGTCGGTCACCGTGATGTACCGGGACGGCCTTCCCTGTATGCCACGACCAAACAATTCCTGAGTGACCTCAACCTGCTTGCGCTGGATGAATTGCCACCATTGGTCGAACTGGGATCTCTGGTAGAACCCAACCCGCATAGTGGTGAACTCAATCTGGCTGAGCTAATAGAACAGGCAAGCGACGATTCGCCGGTATAATTAGCGCATAGCTGCGTTCCTGCTGCACTTCCGGACTACACTCTCATGCCATCTTCCCCGATTCGTCCACCTAAAAAATCTCGTGCTAAGCCTGCGTCGCCGATCCGCCGTCCCCTGGCGCCGGAACCGGTCAAACCGCATGCGCACAAACCAAACACTGTGCCGGAAATCAGCGCAGAACCTGAAAACGACGCGCCCGCATCGCAAAAGCTGCAAAAAGTGTTGGCAGGTTCCGGGTTGGGATCACGCCGCGATATGGAAACATGGATTGAAGCGGGGCGAGTTTCGGTCAACGGTACTGTGGCCACGCTCGGCCGTCGGGTGTCGCCGGGCGATCGTATCCTGGTGGATAACCGGCCAGTCAAGCTGAACCTGGAAGCAGAGCTACCGCGAGTGCTGATTTATCACAAACGCGAAGGCGAAATCGTCAGCCGCGACGACCCGCAGGCGCGCACCACAGTATTCGAGGAATTGCCGCGTGTGCGTAATGGCAAGTGGATCGCCATAGGCCGACTGGATTTCAATACCGAAGGTCTGCTTATTTTCACCACCAGTGGCGATCTGGCCAACCGCTTGATGCATCCCAGCTTTGAAGTGGAACGCGAATATTCGGTGCGTATCATGGGCGAGCTCAGTCAAGAGCAAATGCGCAGTATGACCGCCGGGATTGAATTGGATGATGGTCCGGCACACTTCGAGCGCATCGCCGAACAGGGGGGAGAAAGTTCCAACCGCTGGTATCAGGTGATCATCAAGGAAGGCCGCAATCGCGAAGTGCGACGCATGT
>JANMKH010000219.1:0-4923 GCA_031371965.1 Sulfuriferula sp. | reverse complement strand
GGTCACGATGCAGTAATCCGGCGCGATCGAGCTGACCCAGGATGGCCATCACACCGCCGGCGCGGTGCACGTCTTCCATATGGTATTGCTGCGAAGCAGGCGCCACCTTGCACAGATTGGGTACCTTGCGCGACATGCGGTCGATGTCTTTCATGGTGAACGGTACGCCGCCCTCGAAGGCCGACGCCAGCAGGTGCAGCACGGTATTGGTGGAACCGCCCATGGCGATGTCAAGCGCAATGGCGTTTTCGAACGCCTCGAACGTGGCGATGGAACGCGGCAGCACCGAATAATCGTCCTGCTCATAATGACGTTTTGCCAGATCGACAATGAGGCGTCCGGCCTGCAAAAACAGCTGTTTGCGGTCCGCATGCGTGGCCAGCGTCGAGCCGTTACCAGGCAGCGACAGTCCCAGTGCCTCGGTCAGACAGTTCATCGAGTTGGCGGTGAACATGCCGGAACACGAGCCGCAGGTAGGGCAGGCGGAACGTTCCATGGCCATCACGTCCTCATCCGATTCGCGCGCATCGGCAGCCGATACCATCGCATCCACCAGGTCGAGTTTGACGACCTTGCCGCGGATGGTGGCCTTGCCAGATTCCATCGGCCCGCCGGACACAAACACCACCGGGATGTTAAGCCGCATCGCCGCCATCAGCATGCCGGGGGTAATCTTGTCGCAATTTGAAATGCACACCAGCGCATCGGCGCAGTGGGCATTGACCATGTACTCCACCGAATCGGCGATCAGTTCGCGCGACGGCAACGAATACAGCATGCCGCCGTGCCCCATGGCGATCCCGTCGTCCACCGCGATGGTGTTGAATTCCTTGGCCACACCGCCGGCGGCTTCGACCTCGCGTGCCACCAGTTGCCCCATGTCTTTCAGGTGCACATGACCCGGCACAAACTGGGTAAACGAGTTGGCAATAGCAATGATGGGCTTGTCAAAATCGCCATCCTGCATGCCGGTGGCGCGCCACAGGGCGCGCGCGCCGGCCATGTTGCGACCGTGGGTAGTGGTATGGGAGCGATAGACGGGCATGGTTGACCTCAGATTAGTGCGATAATATGGAATTGCCAATTTTATCCCATTACCAAGCACTATGCTGATCCATCCCGACTTCAATCCCATCGCCATTTCCATCGGCCCGCTCGACATTCGCTGGTACGGTTTGATGTACCTGACTGCATTCATGCTGGTACTGGTGCTCGGGCGCTGGCGCATCAGGCAACATCCTGATTCCGGCTGGACCACCAAAAACCTGGATGACGTATTGTTTTATGGCGTGCTCGGCACCGTGCTCGGCGGGCGGCTCGGCTATGTGCTGTTTTACAAGTTCAGCTACTACCTGGCGCACCCGCTCGAAATTTTTTATGTGTGGGAAGGCGGCATGTCATTTCATGGTGGCTTTCTCGGCGTGATCTTTGCCATGTGGCTATTTTCGCGGCGCACCGGCAAACCCTGGCTCGCCATCACCGACTTTATTGCACCGTTGGTGCCGCTCGGGCTGGGCGCCGGGCGCATCGGCAATTTTATCAATGGCGAATTGTGGGGACGGCCTACCGACCTCCCCTGGGCAATGATCTTCCCTGCCGTGGACAATGTGCCGCACCATCCTTCCGAACTGTACGAATTCGGCCTGGAAGGCATCGTGCTGTTTACTATCGTGTGGCTATTTTCTGCCAAGCCACGCCCCATGGGTGCGGTATCCGGGTTGTTTCTGACCGGCTACGGCCTGTTCCGCTTTCTGGTCGAATTCACGCGCGAGCCGGATGATTTTCTCGGTCTGCTCAGCCTCGGACTCAGCATGGGGCAATGGCTGTCGCTGCCGATGATTGTGGCTGGCATAGCCATGATGGTATGGGCTTATCGTCGCAAATCTTGACAGGACAAGGGCAAAACCCTGATAATTCCGCGCTTTGCTTCATGGGGTGATGTAGCTCAGATGGTTAGAGCGATGGATTCATAACCCATAGGTCGGCGGTTCGACTCCGCCCATCACCACCAACAAATTCTCCGCCCTCAGTCTGATAACTGCCCGGCGCTCATTGTGAAAAAAGTCTTCATCAAAACCTTCGGCTGCCAGATGAACGAGTACGACTCGGACAAGATGGCCGACGTGTTGCGTGCGTCTGACGGACTGATTCCGACGGACAACCCCGCCGATGCGGACGTCATTCTGTTCAACACCTGCTCGGTGCGCGAAAAAGCCCAGGAGAAAGTATTCTCCGACCTGGGACGGGTGCGCGAGCTCAAGGACGCCAATCCCGATCTGATTATCGGCGTGGGCGGCTGCGTGGCAAGCCAGGAAGGCGCGACCATCATAGACCGCGCGCCCTACGTCGACATCGTGTTCGGGCCGCAAACCCTGCATCGCCTGCCGGCGTTAATCGCCAAAAGGCGCGCTACCGGGCAACCCCAGGTGGATATCTCTTTCCCGGAAATCGAAAAATTCGACTATCTGCCTGCCGCCAAGTCGGATGGCGCCAGCGCCTTTGTATCCATTATGGAAGGCTGTTCCAAATACTGCTCGTTTTGCGTTGTGCCTTATACCCGTGGCGAAGAAGTATCGCGCCCATTTAATGACGTCCTGGCCGAAATCACGGCACTCGCCAACCAGGGTGTGAAAGAGGTTAACCTGCTAGGGCAGAATGTAAACGCTTATCAGGGTACGATGGAGGATGGCGACAGCGCCGATTTTGCTTTGTTGCTCGAATATGTGCATGACATCCCGAATATCGAACGCATCCGTTATACCACCAGCCATCCACGCGAATTCACCACGCGCCTGATAGATGCCTATATGCGCCTGCCCAAACTGGTTTCACATCTGCATCTGCCGGTACAGGCCGGCTCTGACCGCATTCTGGCGGCGATGAAACGCGGCTACACCGTACTGGAATATAAATCCATTATTCGCCGCTTGCGCGAGGCGCGATCAGACATCACTATTTCATCGGATTTCATCATTGGTTTTCCAGGCGAGACCGATGCCGACTTCGAAGCAACGATGCAATTGATTGAGGATGTGGGTTTCGATAACTCGTTCAGCTTCATCTATAGTAAACGTCCGGGCACTCCGGCAGCCGAGCTGCTTGATGAGGTACCGCATGCAGTCAAGCAGGCGCGTCTGGTGAAATTACAGAAACGCATTGAAGCCAATGAGCTGGTCATCAGCCAGTCTATGGTGGGCAACCGCGAGCGCGTCCTGGTGGAACGCGTGTCCAAAAAGGATGCCAGCGAACTGGCGGGGCGCACCGACAACAATCGCGTGGTCAACTTTCCGGGCCCTGCGCGTCTGATTGGACATTTTGCCGAAGTTGTCATCACCCGGGCGGAGCCGCATTCGTTGCGCGGTGAAAGGGTTATGAATTAATGGAAATCGCCTTCGCACCTGTAGACAACACCCGCCTGGCCAATTTGTGCGGGGTGTTGGAAGAAAATTTGCGGCAGATTGAAACCGGACTGGATGTCGTCATCACGCGCCGCGGCGAGCACTTCCGCATTACCGGAAAAACAGCCAAGACCCGGCTTGCCGCTCAACTGATGGAAGCGTTCTATCTCAAGGCACGCGACCCGATCAGCGTGGATGATATCCAGCTGGCATTGGTCGAAGCTACACACCATAACGCATCCAGCCTTGCCCCGGATAGCGTACCGTTACTCATGACGCGCCGTGCCGATCTGCGCGGCCGCACCCCGCGCCAGACCGAGTATCTTGCCCAGATTCAGGCGCATGACATCACTTTTGGCGTCGGACCTGCCGGAACCGGCAAGACTTATCTGGCCGTGGCCAGTGCGGTCGATGCGCTGGAGCGCGATACCGTCAAACGTATTGTCCTGACCCGCCCGGCGGTAGAGGCGGGTGAGCGGCTTGGATTCCTGCCCGGTGATCTGGCACAGAAGATAGACCCGTACCTGCGTCCGTTGTACGATGCTCTGTATGATCTGCTTGGCTATGACAAAGTGGGTAAGTTGTTCGAGCGCAACACGATTGAAATTGCACCGCTGGCCTATATGCGTGGGCGCACCTTGAACCAGGCCTTTATCATCCTGGACGAAGCGCAAAACACCACGCCTGAACAAATGAAAATGTTTCTTACCCGTATTGGTTTTGGCTCCAAAGCTGTTATCACTGGCGATGTCACGCAGGTCGATCTGGCTCGTCACCAGAAAAGCGGTCTGGTCGACGCCGGCGAAGTGCTGCAGAATATACGCGGTATTGCTTTCACCCAATTTCTATCGGAAGACGTTGTGCGCCACCCACTGGTCGCACGGATCGTCGATGCTTATGAAAAGCGCGACCAAACCCGCTGAACCCTCACCCCGAAGTAGGCTGGCGCCGCCGCGTCTTACGCTGTCCGTGCAACGCGCTGTCCGTGCAATCGATGCGCCCAGCCGCGCCCAGATCATGCAATTTGCGCGAGCCGCGCTCGAACGCGATGCCGAACTCACCATCCGTCTGGTTAATGAGCAGGAAGGCCGTGCACTCAACCATGACTATCGTGGCCGCGACTATGCCACCAACGTTTTGTCCTTTGTTTATGCCTCAAACCCAGTGATCAGTGGCGATCTGGTTCTGTGCGCCCCGGTAGTGAGCCGTGAGGCGCAACAACAAGGCAAACTCATTATCGCCCACTAGGCGCACCTGATCGTCCACGGCGTACTCCACCTGCATGGCATGGATCATGAAAATGATGCCGATGCGCAAGCCATGGAGGCACGCGAGACCGAAATTATCACCGGACTGGGCTTTGCCAATCCTTATTTAGAAATGGAGCAGATTTAACATGGAAGAACCCGCCAAATCCAGTTGGCTAGAGCGTCTCGGCGCATTTCTCTCGCGCGAGCCGGAAAGCCGAGGCGAACTGGTGGAGATACTGCACAGCGCCTATCAGCACAACCTGTTCGATGCCGAC
>JANMKH010000213.1:0-3717 GCA_031371965.1 Sulfuriferula sp. | reverse complement strand
GGCATCGCTTACCAAGCTACGCCAGAATTGACTCTGGCACTGGATTACCAACGGATCAATTATAGTGGCGTGAAATCTATATCTAATTCGAGTTCCAATCAGGCTCAGTTGGGCAGCAGCGGTGGTCCTGGTTTTGGTTGGCAAGACATCGACGTATGGAAGCTGGGTATGGCCTATCAGTACAACAAGCACTGGACGCTGCGTGCGGGTTACAACCACGGCGACAACCCGATCCAGGCGAAAGACGTGACTTTCAACATCATCGCTCCAGGGGTAGTTAAAGATCACGCCACCTTGGGTGTGACTTATCTCACCTCCGCAGGCAATGAACTGACAGTATCTTACATGCATGCATTTGAAAACTCGGTATCTGGCCCAGCAGCACCACCGCCAAATGGTTTTGGTGGAACCGAAACCATCAAAATGTACCAAAACTCGCTCGGCATCGCTTACGCCTGGAAGATGTAAGCAAGCTGATCTGAGTTAGTCTGTTTCAAAAGCAGTACAATCAGGCTGAGGGTTCATCCCCTCGGCCTTTTTGTTTTTTACCAGGTTAAAACAGCAGTGTGATGGCAATGAAACGTGCGTTGGGAGTGTTTTTGTTTTTGCTGTGGTCGCCGTGGGCGCTGGCGGTGGCGCCCTACATTTCCGCGGACCGGGTGGCGAGCGGCGACCTGACGCATGTACTGGCTGCGGTCGAGAAAAAAACCGAGGCTGCGGGGTTTGCTACGCTGGGCAAATATCAGATACAAGGCATGCCGCAGTATGCCGTGCTGGTGGTCAGCGACAAGGGTATTCTGGACGCCATCCACCGCATCGGTGGCAGCAATATAGTCGGCGCCGGGATACGCATTGGCGTGCAGGCCGATGGCACGGTTTCCTACATGAATCCGGACTACTGGTACCGCGCTTTTTTCCGCAACAACTTTGTTCGCGAGCAGGTGGCTGTCAAAGCCGTGCAGGAAAGATTGGGGCAGGCGCTGGGCGTTGGTGCCGGGTTTGGTGGTGATGAGCGCGCCGCATTTCTGCCCGAGTATCGCTATATGCCAGGCATGGAGCGCTTTGATTCGGACAGGAATGAACTCAATACATTGCCTGATTTCAATGCTGCCGTGACAACGGTGCGCGACAATCTTGCCAAAGGCGTTAATCATACTGCCGAGGTGTATGAGGTGGTCATGGCGGATAAAAAAATCGCCGTATTTGGTGTCGCCATGAATGACGACAAAACGGGCGATGGTCGTTGGGTATACACAGTCGGTGGTGCGGATTACATTGCTGGCCTGCCCTATGAAATCTATATTGTGGGCAACAAGGTATATTCTCTCTATGCGCGTTATCGTATTGCACTGGGCTGGCCGAATCTGAGCATGGGGCATTTCACACGTATCGTCGATATTCCGGACGAAATCCGCGCGACTATGGGCAGGGTGGCGGGAACGACTTCTGAACATTAAAATAGCACTATCCATTGCCCCGCTGCGGCGGGGCTTTTTGTTGCAGGGCGACGCTAAATTCGTCACACTCTAAAGCTCGAAAATCAGGAAAAATCAGCCATGAAATCGATTAAAGTCACCGATGTGGGTTCGTTAAAAAACGAACTGAACAAGTACAAGAAGGGCAAGAAGCTCGATATACGCTATTTCAACCAGGCCGCGCGCATGGCCTGGCTGGGAAAAATCAGCATGAGCCCGGTGGATGCGGAAGACCCGGATTGTAAATCCTGGTTGCTACATGTGCAGGCACCTGAAGGTTTTGCTGCGCATTTCGTGGATGTGGACGAGGATCTGATCAACGAGATTCACATCCTCGATGCCGAGCAGGGGGAATACCTGGTTGAGATCATGCGTGCCGGCCTTACCGCCCGTGCCGAAGAGTTGGAAGTGCTGAATCGGCGCGATTTCTATTTCGGCAAATTTTTCAAGGAAAACAAACCTGCCGAGGGAGACGAACCATCCGCCTCCTGAAGGCGCGCTGGATTGATTTAGGCTGCTGCGACCCGTGGGATTACCACGCCACCTACGCAGGCGTGGCAGAAGCCATGCAACCCGGCGATTTACCCGCCGTGGTATGGGGCAGACCGCAGCCGCATATTTGCCTCGGCCAGCATCAATCCGCGTCGGTTGAGTTGAACGCCGCATACACGGATGTGCCCATTGTGCGGCGTCCGCTGGGCGGCGGCGGGGTCTGGCTGGATCCCGATCAGGCGTGTGTGGTGCTGGTCGCGCCACTGGATTTTTTCCCGTTTCGTTCAGCCGACTGGTACGCCCACGCTTTGCAACCCATGGTGCAGGTTTATCACGAGGCAGGCCTGCCGGTCACGCTGGCGGCACAGGATATCTGGCTGCATGGCAGCAAGCTCGCGGGCAGCGGCGCCGCCACGATTGGCCGCGCCGGGGTGGTGGGATCGAGCTTCATGCTGGATTTCCCGGTGGAGCAGTTTGTCGGGCGCGTGGCCGCGCCGTCTGCCGGGTTTCGCCAGTGGCTGATCGAGGCGTTACGCGCATCGCTTACCTGCTGGTCGCAACATGCCAGCGTGCCCGACTGGGAGTGGTTATCCATGGTGTACCGGCGCGCTGCCAATAACCAGTTCGGCTGGCGCTGGGAGCAGTCACTGTTGCGCGAGGATGAACGCGCAGCCAGTGATGAATGGCGCGCAGAGCTGATCCCGGATCACCAGGGCGGCGCGCGCATGGTGCCGCACGGCATCAAGATTAACGCCGCCTGTTACCTGACCGAGCGCCAATACGGAGATGACTGGGTGCGAGTACTCACCCAGGGACGGAATCTTGCAAGGGTAGCGCTGTCCGTCATACCCGGTTTGCCGGAGACGCAATTCGCGAATGAATCCGATTCAGTTGCCGTCGAGCTGGCGACCTATCTCGATAGCGCAGCGGCGTCCCTCTGGGCGCAGCGTATCACTGAGACCGCTTATTTCAATCCGGAGGCCATATGAGTCAACCTACCATCGAAGCGCGACTGCAACGCAAATTCATTCTGATGAGTAATGATGCTGATGTGTCTGCGCAGTTGCGCGCACAATTGCCGCAGGGCTGGCAGATGGTGGAAACCCTGAATCTGGAGAGTTTGGGCGAATTCCACGACATTCTGCTGCATCGCTTCATTTTTCTAGACTTGGACACCCTGACCGATGACTTCGACCCGCAGGACGCGATACGTCAGGTGCGCATGGAGTGGATGCTCAACGTGCCGATATTCTGCTTTGGCGGCAGCCAGGACGAGCGCGATCAGGCCAGGCTGAACCGTGCCGACCGCTTCTTTGAACGTGACGAAGTGGTGGAGCGGGTGGGGCAGTTCTGCCACCAGTATCGCTGGGGAGAGTGAGAGACCCAACAAAACCGGAACATGGACAGGATTAACAGGATTTCTCAGGATTTACAGGCACAAAACAGGATCGGGTTAGTAGATACTGTTCCTGTCAATCCTGCAAAAAATCCTGTGAATCCTGTCCGATGTGCTGTCCCACACCGGCTGGTTAGCGCCTGACAAAACGTTCGGCCAGTGCTTAATCCTGCGTCAGTAGCCGGATCAACTGGTCTTGCAGTTTGTTCAGCGTGTCCTTGAAATCTGCCAGGCGTTGTTTTTCCTGATCCACCACGGCAACCGGGGCGCGATCCACGAAGCTGGCGTTGCCCAGCTTGGCTGCGCATTTGGTGATTTCGCCTTGCAGGCGCGCGATTTCTTTTTCCAGCCGGG
>JANMKH010000229.1:0-3535 GCA_031371965.1 Sulfuriferula sp. | reverse complement strand
GTTCTCGCGGCACCTCTGCTCCTTGCCGGAGCCAAGGTTCACAGCGTTTGCGGCGTGCTTGAAATCGCGTTGTCGCAGCAGGAAAAGCCTGGCTTCCGTCTGCTGCATAGGCTGCCATTTTGTGCCATAACCTTCGGCCACGTCGTCATCAGCCTAACCGGGCACAACCTTGAGCATTTGCGTGCTCATGAGCATGAACACGTAAGGCAATACGAGCGTTGGGGTTTGTTCTTTTTCCTTGCCTATCCCGCTTCAAGTCTCTACCAGTGGGTGCGCGGAAACAATCCGTATTGGGACAATCGGTTTGAAGTGCAGGCGCGGCTGAGTGCTGCCAATGCTAAAAACGAGGCCTGATTTCATATCAAATATTGGTCCCAATTGTAAGGGTGCCGTTGCATATGGGATTCGCTTTGATTACTGACCCGAAGCTTTTGGATGTTATGAAAGAACTCATGCAACCATTGCGAGTCCATTTTTGCCAAACGTTGGATAACATGGGGAATCGACATGGCCATTTTAGTGACAGGATTTGAACCCAACGACGATGGGTTGAATGCATCAAAGATGCTGGTTGAGTCGCTTCGCGACGATCCGCCCGCATCCCTTTTGAAAATCAGCGAGCCTATTCACTATGTGATCATGCCGCCGAGCACCAGCCAGCTCCGCACAGGCATCTTGGAACATATATCGCGCTATAAACCTGATTATTGCGTCTTTACCGGCCAGGCACCTGGAAGAAACAAGATCACTTTCGAACGGCTGGCAACCAATCTCAAGGATTTCGGCTCACCCGATGGCGAGGGCAATCAACCGCATGGTGACTTTATCGAGATGGATGGCCCCGCTGCCTACTGGAGCAGCCTGCCCAATCCAGCAATGCTTGTAGAACGACTCAATGACGATGGCATACCTGCTGCTTTTTCAAACCACGGCGGGAATCATCTTTGCAATCAAATTCTTTACCATGGGCTGCATCATGCACATACAGAAGGATTGAACTTGAAGTGCGGCTTCATGCATATACCTCCGTTACCTATCCAGGCACAAAAGCAATGGCTGGGCACGCCGTTTATTCCTCTCAGCATGGCGCGCGATGCATTGGCTTTGGTCGTGGTCGCATTGGCGGATACTTTGCCCAGCAATAGGTTTAACCTGATGCGCGCAGATAACACGCATGCCGATTAACAGCACATCAGGAGTGACTCATGGAATCCGATCGTTATAAGCGCGGCTGGGAAAAGCTCAAGGAAATTGATGGTCAGGCCGGCGAACGGGTAATCGAGGCACTGAAAGACATCGCGCCCGATCTTGCCCGCTACACGATCGAGTTTCCTTTCGGAGATGTTTATTCTCGCGGCGTGCTTTCCCTGAAAGAGCGTGAAATCGCTACGGTTGCAGCACTCGCCGCATTAGGAAATGCGCAGCCACAGCTCAAGGTTCACATTCATGGGGCGCTCAACGTCGGCTGCACGCGACAGGAAATAGTGGAAATCATGATTCAAATGGCGGTTTATGCGGGGTTTCCCGCTGCATTGAATGGCGTCTTTGCAGCCAAGGAAGTATTTGCGGAGCGAGATAGCGCGGGGCAATCCAATTGACCACAGGAATGCCGGTTTAACGCTACATTCCGGCGTATTCTTCTGGCCCACTCGTAGTGAAGCTGGAAAAGCTATTGGTCCACGAAATACACGAAAGGCACGAAATATACAATGAGACAAACTGTAGATCATCATCGAATGGGTGAATGACTTGATCGATGCAATATCAATGTATTGATTTATTTTTCGTGCCTTTCGTGTATTTCGTGGATAAATCGCCGTTTCCAGGTTAAAAACACGCCGCCAGCAATTTCTGGCAATCGTCGACCGGCGGCAAGCATTGCGTGCCCTGGCAGATCCAGGCGTTGACGCTTTGCGACATGGGTTTCGCCAGCGCTTCCGGCAGTCCGGCAAGCTCGCCTTCCAGCGCCAGGATCAGCTTGTCCGGTGCATAGTGCCGGAACAGTTGGCGGCGCCAGTCGTCGCTTTGCCCTGGTGCGCTGCGCAGGATAATGATTTGCGGCGGGGTGAGATGTTCCTGCAGAGTCATTAACAGGCTGGTGTAGCCCACTGGCTGGCGCATCAGCGCAGGGTAATAAAGCGCCAGTGTGCGCTCGGCGGCATCGAGGTAACGCACTTCCCCCAGCAGATAGCCGAGGCGCTGCAGGGCGAAGGCGGCGATGCCGTTGCCCGACGGCATGGCATTGTCATGGCCGGGTTTGGGGCGATGGATGAGCTGTTCGTGGTCGTGGCTGGTGAAGAAGAATCCGCCCGCCTGGCTATCCTCGAATTGTTCCAGCAGTACGTCGGCGAGTGCGCGCGCAAATTCCAGATCAGCCAGGCGGAACTGCGCCTGCAGTAATTCCAGCAAGGCGTCGAGCATGAATGCGTAGTCGTCCAGATAGGCATTCAGATGTGCCTTGCCGTCCTTGCACGTCGCCAGCAGACGATCGTTCTGCCACATGTCGGTATGGATGAAATCGACTGCCTGCTGCGCCGAGGTAATCCACGCCGGTTCGTCCAGCATTCTCCCGGCGCGCGCCATGCCTTTGATCATCAGCGCGTTCCAGCTCACCAGGATTTTTTCGTCGCGCCCCGGGCGCACCCGGCTGGCGCGCGCGGCAAACAGTTTCTGTTGCGCGCTGGCGAGCAGTTGCGCTACTTGCTCAAGCGGCATCTGGCGCGCTTCTGCAATGGCGGACAAAGGCTGAGCAACAATCAGGTTCCAGTACTTATTCTCGAAGTTGGGCGGCTGATCCAGCCCATAGTAGGGCATGGCAATCGCGTATTCCTCCTCGCTCAACAGGCTGGCGGCCTGTTGCGGCGTCCACACGTAAAACTTGCCTTCTTCGTGTTCGGAATCTGCGTCCAGACTGGAATAGTAGCCGCCCTGCGGCGCCTGCATTTCACGCATGACCCAGCCTGCGATGCCGTGCACCACGCGCTGGAATGAGGCCTCGCCGGTCAGCACACAGGCATCGGTATATAGCGCCAGCAACGGGCCATTGTCGTAGAGCATTTTTTCGAAGTGGGGAATGGTCCAGTGCTCGTCCACGCTGTAGCGGCAAAAACCGCCGCCCAACTGGTCGTAGATACCGCCGTCCGCCATTTTGCGCAGGGTATGCAGCGCCATGTGACGCGCCTCAGGATCGCCGCCGCGCGCGGCATGCCTGAGCAGAAATTCCATATCGGTCGGGCGCGGAAATTTGGGCGCGCTGCCAAAGCCGCCATGGATCGGGTCGAAGGATTGCTGCAATGCGCTGCAGGCATCGTTCAGCGGCGTTGCGCTGAAGTTGATCTGGTCTTGTGGGCGTGCGGGCAGGGTGGTGTCAAACGCTTCCAGCAGCGAGGCATTCTGGGTGGCGATATCCTGCTGGCGCGTGCGGTAAATTTCGGTCACGCGCTCCATCAAAGATATAAAGCCAGGTAAATTGTGGCGTGCCTGTTTGGGGAAATAGGTGCCGCCGAAAAACGGGGTTTGGTCCGGCGTCAAAAAC
>JANMKH010000190.1:0-3710 GCA_031371965.1 Sulfuriferula sp. | reverse complement strand
CCCCAGGTATCGAAAATCATCACGGCCTGTGCGCCGGCCTCGATCTGGGCATTCAAATAATCGGTGACGGCGCGCGCATTGGTGGCGAGGATGTGGTGCAGCAAATCGGGCCGTTGATACAGCATTTTCTTCACGGTGGCGAAGTCGGTACCGCCCTGGCCTTCGATCATGTAACACGCCAGCGTGAACGGGCTGCCGGAAAAACCAATCAACGGCACGCTGTTGTCCAGCGCGTGGCGGATCTGGCTGACCGCGTCGATCACGTAGCCCAGGTGTTCGACTGGATCGGGCGCGGTGAGCGCGCGGATTTCCCATTCCTCGCGCAACGGGCGCTCGAATTTGGGACCTTCACCTTCGGCAAAATACAAGCCCAGCCCCATTGCATCGGGGATGGTGAGGATGTCGGAAAAAAGAATTGCTGCATCCAGTGGAAAGCGTGCCAGCGGTTGCAGCGTCACTTCAGTGGCGAGGTCTGGATTTTTGCACAGCGACAGAAAATCTCCGGCACGGGCGCGGGTCTGGTTGTATTCCGGCAGGTAGCGCCCGGCCTGGCGCATCAGCCATACCGGGGTGTAGTCCACGGGTTCACGTAGCAGGGCGCGCAGGAAGGTGTCGTTTTTCAGCTTGGGCATGGATGCTTTTCTTTAAGAGTTGTTAGCCACAGAGATCACAGAGGGCTCAGAGAAAACCCGGAAATCCTCGTTTCGTTTCTCTGTGTTCTCTGTGCCCTCCGTGGCAAACGAATTTAGGTTTTAAGCAGGCTTACCATACACCCAGATAGCCAAGTATGCCTTCCGCGGCTTCGCGACCCTCGAATACTGCGGTGACCACCAGGTCGGAGCCGCGCACCATGTCGCCGCCGGCGAATATTTTCGGGTTGGCTGTCTGGAACTTGTGCTGACTACCCTTTGCTACCACGCGGCCGCCCTGGTCGGTGGTGATACCGAAATCGGTGAACCACGGCTGCGGATTGGGGCGGAAGCCGAAAGCGATAATGACGCGGTCGGCAGGGATGATTTCCTCCGAGCCCGGTACCACGACCGGGGTGCGACGACCGCGCGCGTCGGGCGGTCCCAGTTCGGTGGTGACCAGCTTCACACCCACCACCTTGCCGTCGCCGACGATTTCCACCGGCTGACGGTTCCACAGGAATTGCACGCCTTCTTCCTTGGCGTTGACGACTTCACGCTTGGAACCGGGCATGTTTTTTTCGTCGCGGCGGTAGGCGCAGGTAACGGAGGCCGCGCCCTGGCGGATGCTGGTGCGGTTGCAGTCCATCGCCGTATCGCCGCCGCCCAGCACCACTACGCGTTGACCGGTCATGGAATGGTATTCATCACCGGGCTTTTCGAAGCCGAGGCAGTGGTTCACGTTGGAGATCAGGAACGGCAATGCTTCCAGCACGCCGGGCAGGTCTTCGCCGGGGAAGCCACCCTTCATGTAAGTGTAGGTGCCCATGCCCATGAACACGGCATCGTATTCGTCCATCAACTGCTGCATGCTGATGTCTTTGCCGACTTCCATGCCCAGGCGGAATTCCACGCCCATGCCTTCGAGCACTTCGCGGCGCCGCGTCATGACCCATTTTTCCATCTTGAATTCGGGGATGCCGAAGGTCAGCAGGCCGCCGATTTCTTCATAGCGGTCGAACACCACCGGGGTAACGCCATTGCGCGCCAGGATATCGGCGCAACCCAGTCCCGCCGGGCCGGCGCCGATCACGGCGACGCGTTTGGTGGTCGCCACGACATGGCTCATATCGGGACGCCAGCCGGCCTTGAAAGCTTCTTCGGAGATGTATTTCTCGATCTGGCCGATGGTCACCGCGCCGAAGCCGCCCACCGCCTCGCCGAAGCCGTCGCTGTTCAGCGTGCAGGCACCTTCACACAGCCGGTCTTGCGGGCACACGCGGCCGCATACCTCGGGCAGCGAGTTGGTCTGATGCGACAATTCCGCTGCTTCGAACAGCTTGCCTTCGTTGATCAGCTTGAGCCAGTTGGGAATGTAGTTGTGCACCGGGCACTTCCACTCGCAATATGGGTTGCCGCATTCCAGGCAGCGCCCGGCCTGCTCGCCGGCCTGAGTGGCGTTCATCGGCGCATAGATTTCCTTGAACTCCACGCGGCGCACTTCCGCCGGGGTCTTGGCGCCGTCCTGGCGCGGGATGTTCATGAATTGAAAAACGTCAGACATGGGCTATTCCAGTGTGGGCGCAGGGCCGTTTTAATCTTTCAGCAGAGAATCCAGCGTGACCGCTTTCGGCTTCACCAGCCAGAAACGCGCCACCACTTCGGCGAAGTTTTCCAGCATCCAGCGGCCGCGCGCACTATCAGTATGCAGTACGTGGGTCTCGATGCGCTGCTTGAGGAAATGACGGTAATCCACGGTCGGCTCGGTATTGATGCGGTGGATGTCAATCAACTCGTTGTTGTAGCGATGCATGAACGCGTCGCTGGCATCGTAGACCATGGCGAAACCGCCGGTCATGCCTGCGCCGAAGTTGAGGCCGGTATCGCCCAGCACCAGCACGCAGCCGCCGGTCATGTATTCGCAGCAGTGATCGCCCGCGCCTTCCACCACCGCGCTGGCGCCGGAATTGCGGACCGCGAAACGCTCGCCGGCCATGCCCGCAGCGTACAGCTCGCCGCCAGTGGCGCCGTACAGGCAGGTATTGCCGATGATGACCGCGTCATGGGCGACGAAGCCGGAGCCGTGCGGCGGCTGGATGGTAATGCGTCCGCCGGCCATGCCCTTGCCCACATAGTCGTTGGCGTCGCCTTCCAGCAACAGTTGCAATCCTTTGTGGTTCCATACGCCGAAGCTCTGTCCGGCCGAGCCTTTGAGCTTGAGCGTCAGACAACCTGCGGGCAATCCGGCTGCGCCGTGGGCACGCGCGATTTCGCCGGACAGGCGTGCGCCGATGGAGCGGTTGACGTTGCGCACCGTGTATTCCAGCGTGGCCGGGATCTGGGTCAGGATGCATTCGGTAGCATCAATCACCATTTGTTCGGCCAGTTCGCCCTTGTCGAACGACGGGTTGGAGGGCTCCACACAGAAACGCGGCTCGCTGTCGGGGATGCTGCCCTGGCTGAGCAGGGTTTGCAGATTGAGCCTGCCCTGACGCGCAGTGTCGCCTTGCGAGAGCTTGAGCAGATCGTTGCGGCCGATCAGTTCTTCGATGGTGCGTACGCCCAGCCTGGCCATCCACTCGCGTGTTTCCTGCGCGACAAAGGTGAAGAAATTAACCACCATCTCAGGCAGACCGACAAAGTGTTGTTTGCGCAGGCGCTCGTCCTGGGTGGCGACACCGGTGGCGCAGTTATTGAGATGGCAAATGCGCAGGTATTTGCAGCCCAGCGCGATCATCGGCGCGGTGCCGAAGCCAAACGACTCGGCGCCGAGAATGGCGGCTTTCACCACGTCGTAGCCGGTTTTCAGGCCGCCGTCGGTCTGCACCCGCACGCGCCCGCGCAGGCCGTTGGCACGCAACACCTGTTGCGCTTCGGTCAGCCCGAGTTCCCACGGCGTACCGGCGTATTTCACGCTGGTCAGCGGCGAGGCGCCGGTACCGCCGTCGTAGCCGGAAATGGTAATCAGGTCGGCGTAAGCCTTGGCCACGCCGGCGGCCACGGTGCCGACGCCGGGTTCGGCCACCAGTTTCACCGACACCAGCGCCTGCGGGTTGACCTGCTTCAGGTCGAAAATCAGCT
>JANMKH010000158.1:0-2100 GCA_031371965.1 Sulfuriferula sp. | reverse complement strand
TCCGGATCTCTCCGACGCAGGCCGCGAACTACACATTTATTGGGGGATGTTCCTGTTGATATTCCTGCTGCATGGGCCGGGAAAATTGTCGATTGACCATTTCATTCGCAGAAAATTGATGCGATAGGATTCGATCCGGATTAGTTACCCGGTAAAAATGAGCTCCCTCGTTTATCTAAAAGATTCCAGATTACGCAGCAACTGAACAGCCTCGCCTGCCAGAGGCTTTGTTGCCGTGCTTTTGCAGTTCTATTCATTTTTCTTGTCTGCATCCGGCAGGCAAGAGATAATCTCAAGTTCTCTGATGCCGTCCGTACCGGCAAAATGCCCACGCGAATATTGGCTGATATCAATCAGCGGTATTCACATGCGGAATTCATGAACTTCAATGAGTTGGTGACGACATGCTATTGATGATCGATAACTATGATTCCTTCACCTACAACCTGGTGCAGTATTTTGGTGAACTGGGTGAGGACGTGCGGGTATTCCGCAACGACGAAATCGACCTCGCCGCGATTGCCGCTCAGCATCCCGAGCATATCGTGATTTCACCCGGCCCATGCACGCCCAATGAAGCAGGCGTATCAGTGCCACTGATCAAGGAATTTGCCGGAAAAATCCCGCTGCTCGGCGTGTGCCTCGGCCATCAGAGTATCGGCCAGGCGTTCGGCGGCAAGATTGTCCACGCCAAACAATTGATGCACGGCAAGACCTCGATGATTCATCACAAAGATGTGGGTGTGTTTCATGGATTGCCCAACCCGTTTCGCGCCACGCGTTACCACTCGCTGGTGATCGAACGCGACAGCCTGCCCGACTGCCTGGAAATTACCGCCTGGACCGAGGACGGCGAGATCATGGGGGTGCGTCACAAGACCTTGCCCATCGAAGGCGTGCAGTTCCACCCGGAATCCATCCTCACCGAATACGGGCATGAAATGCTGGCGAATTTCCTGAAAATGTGCGTCACGTAATGCTCCCTCCCCCCGCGCGGGGGAGAGGTGGGGAGAGGGGAAAGCTGCTATGAACCAAATCAGCCTGGAGCGGGCACGCAAGCTCAGAACAAACAGCACCGATGCCGAGTTGCGCCTATGGCAATATTTACGCGCAAATCGTCTGAACGGTCACAAATTCAAGCGTCAGCAACCGCTAGGCAGCTACATTGTGGACTTTGTCTGCTTCGAGGCCAGATTGATTATTGAAGCAGACGGCGCTCAACACGCAGACCAGCAGGACTACGATAAGGCACGCGATTACTGGCTAAAAAACCAAGGATTTCATGTGCTACGTTTCTGGAATAACGACGTGCTGGAAAACACTGAAGGCGTATTGCAAATGATTGTTGCCCATTTACTACCCTCTCCCCAACCCTCTCCCGTCAAGGGAGAGGGTGCATGATGAGCCCGCGCGACGCGCTGAATCATCTGCTGGAAAAGCAAGACATCGAACGCGAGGATATGCTGGCGCTGATGCGCGCCATCATGGGCGGCGAACTCACTCCCGTGCAGATCGCCGGCTTGCTGGTGGCTTTGCGCTGCAAGGGCGAAAGCGTGACCGAAATTGCTGCCGCCGCCGAAGTCATGCGTGAGCTATCCACCAAAGTGCCGCTCGCCGATGTTGCGCATCTGGTGGATACCTGCGGCACCGGCGGCGACGGTGCACATACTTTCAATATCTCCACCGCCGCTGCTTTGGTGGCTGCCGCAGCCGGGGCCAAAGTCGCCAAGCACGGCGGGCGCTCGGTGTCGTCCACTTCGGGCAGCGCGGATGTGCTGGAAGCACTCGGGGTGAATGTGAATCTCAGCCCGGACAGAGTGGCGCAGGCGGTACGCGAAATCGGCGTGGGCTTCATGTTCGCGCCCAATCACCACAGCGCGATGAAGCACGCTGCCCCGGTGCGGCGCGAACTGGGCGTGCGCACCCTGTTCAACCTGCTGGGGCCGCTGACCAACCCTGCCGGGGCGCCGAATCAGGTGATGGGCGTATTCGCGCGCGATCTCACCGGCAAACTCGCCCAGGTTCTGAAAACCCTCGGCAGCCGGCATGTGATGGTGGTGCATGCCGCCGACGGCATGGACGAAATCAGCCTGGGCAGTG
>JANMKH010000152.1:0-1627 GCA_031371965.1 Sulfuriferula sp. | reverse complement strand
CCGGCTATGGCTTCCTGTCGGAAAATGCTGACTTCGCCGAACGCGTGGAATCTTCCGGCTTCGTGTTTATCGGCCCGCGTCCGGAAACCATCCGCCTGATGGGCGACAAGGTTTCTGCCAAGGACGCCATGAAAGCCTCCGGCGTGCCGTGCGTACTCGGCTCTGACGGTGCATTGCCGGACAATCCGGAGGAAATCATGCGCATCGCCAACCACGTGGGTTACCCGATCATCATCAAGGCTGCGGGCGGCGGGGGCGGACGCGGGATGCGCGTGGTGCATAGCGATGGCGCGCTGCTCAACGCGGTAGCCATGACCCAGGCCGAAGCGCAAAGCGCTTTCGGCAACCCGGTGGTGTACATGGAACGCTACCTGCAAAAACCGCGACACATTGAAATTCAGGTGCTGGCTGACGAGCACGGCCATGCCATTCACCTCGGCGAACGCGATTGCTCGATGCAGCGCCGCCATCAAAAAATCCTCGAAGAAGCCCCGGCACCCGGCCTGGATCGCTAATTGCGCGACAAAATCGGCGAGCGCTGCGCTGCCGCCTGCCGCAAGATCGGCTATCGCGGCGCGGGCACGTTTGAATTCCTCTATGAGGACGGCGAGTTTTTCTTTATCGAGATGAACACCCGCGTGCAGGTCGAGCACCCGGTCACCGAGCTGATTACCGGCGTGGACATCGTGCAGGAACAAATCCGCATCGCTGCCGGTGAAGAACTGCGCTTCAAGCAAAAAGATATCGAGTTCCGCGGCCACGCCATCGAGTGCCGCATCAATGCCGAGCACCCTTATACCTTCGTGCCGTCACCCGGGCGTTTGACCGCCTATCACGTGCCCGGCGGGCCGGGCATCCGGGTGGATTCGCATGTGTACCAGAACTACGTCGTGCCGCCGTATTACGACTCCATGATCGGCAAACTGCTGGCGCATGGCGCCACGCGTGAACAAGCCATCGCACGAATGCGCACCGCACTGATGGAAATGATAGTGGAAGGCATCAATACCAATATTCCGCTGCACCAGGATTTGATGTTCGATGCCGCATTCGTGGAGGGCGGCACCAGCATCCACTATCTCGAGCAAAAGCTCGCCAAACCATCCAGCACCTAGCCACCATGTCCTGGCAATCCGTCACCCTGGCCACCACCGCAGACGAGGCAGAACGTTTGTCCGATGCACTGATGGAAGCGGGGGCGCTGTCGGTGAGCATTGAAGACGCCGCCGCAGGCACCGCTGCGGAAGCCCCAATTTTCGGCGAACCGGGGATGCCGGCGGACGAGCTATGGCGCGACAACAATGTGCTCGCGCTGTTTGCGCAAACAGCCAATGTAGCAGCGATCCTGGCAGAGGCCGCGCAAACCGCCGGCTTTACCGTCCCCGCATACCGTATTGAGCAAGTCGCTGAACAGGACTGGGTGCGTCTTACTCAGGCTGAATTCGATCCGATCCGCATTTCCGAACGCCTGTGGATTATCCCCAGCTGGCATGCAGCCCCCGATAGCGCCGCCATTAACCTGAAACTCGATCCTGGCCTGGCGTTTGGCACCGGCTCTCACCCCACCACGCGTCTGTGCCTGCAATGGCTGGACCGCCATATCGCGGGCGGTGAGCGCGTGCTGGAT
>JANMKH010000146.1:0-2601 GCA_031371965.1 Sulfuriferula sp. | reverse complement strand
AACTACCCCCGGCTTTAGCGGCAAATCGAGGCGGTGCAGAAGGGGATAAAACCGGCACAGAAAACATCCGGTGCAATGCGCTTCGCTTATTGGCGCCCTACGTTGCGCCTTATCCGAGCCAGCTTTACAAGACCAGTTACGAGTGCCATTATTAGCACTAATTAACGTGCTGGAGAACATCATGGCAAACGTCATTCTGGCGGAAACCGCTGCGAGCATTTCGGAATTAAAGAAGAATCCCATGGGGACGGTTGCGGCTGGCGAGGGTTTCCCGGTAGCGATACTGAACCGCAACGAACCGGCTTTTTACTGCGTCCCGGCGAAAGCCTACGAGGCGTTGATGGAGCGGCTGGAAGACCTCGAACTGAATGCGCTGGCTGATGCCCGCGCGGATCAGGCTGAAATCAAAGTCAAGCTGAATGAGCTATAGCCTTGCCTTTAAAGAGGAGGCCTGGAAGGAATGGGGCAAGCTCAATAACGGCGTGCGCGAGCAGTTCAAGGAAAAACTGGAAGAGCGCTTGCTGAATCCACATGTACCGGCATCGAAACTGTCGGGCTCAAAACACCGATACAAAATCAAACTGCGCAATGTCGGTTACCGATTGGTCTATGAAGTCCGCGCTGGCGCGCTGGTGATCGTGGTTGTCGCCGTGGGCAAACGCGAGCGCAATGCAGTTTACAAGGCTGCCGCGACGCGTTGAGTTCGCAAAATTCAGCCTGCACGAATGGTCAGCTTTGGTATTTGCGTTTTGCTTATGGCACCCGTGCTACCACGGGGCAAACAAGCTCACCCCGCTGCTCTGGTAAAAACCCTTTAGGGAAACACCGATTTAATCCGTTCGTGGTGAGCCTGTCGAACTATTAATGAATTAAATCGACAACCATCAACCTGTTGCAAAAGCCCTTCGACAAGCTCAGGGCGAACGGTCAATTTAATCGGTGTTTCCTTAGATTACGCGTCGTCAGTGGCAAACCGTGGTGCAGTGCAACCGCGGCGATCTGCACGGTTATGAATTCAACACTTCATATTCCCGGGTTGATTATGTGTAACTTATAGATTACGATTGGGTTATGATTGAAATTCGCAAAACCGATGGCTTTGCCGACTGGTTCAACGCATTGCGCGACCAACCAACCCGCATCCGCATTCAGGCGAGGATTGACCGCATGGCGAGTGGCAACTTTGGCGATGCTGCTCCGGTGGGTGAAGGGGTAAGCGAGGCGCGCCTGCACTTTGGCGCGGGCTATCGGCTGTATTTCGTGCAACGTGGCGATACACTGGTGGTGCTACTGGCCGGTGGTGACAAGCGCACACAAACGAATGACATTCAGCTCGCGTTGGAATTGGCGCGCAAACTTTAGGAGACGATCATGGCACTTAATACAACCCGTTGGGATTCCACCGAATATCTCAAAACTGAGGAAGATATGGTGGCCTATCTTGAAGCCTGTCTGGAAGAAGCTGGAGACGATCCCGCCTTCATCGCGCAGGCACTCGGTACCATTGCTCGTGCCAAAGGCATGACACAACTTGCCCGCGACACCGGCCTTGCGCGCGAAAGCTTGTACAAAGCATTATCCGCCGAAGGCAATCCTGAGTTCGCTACCATCTGGAAAGTGATCCGCGCGCTGGGCATCCGTTTGCACGCGCAAGCAGCGTAATACGCTAGCTTGTTGGTAAAAATTGGGGCAGCGCAGGTTGCGTCTACACGATAAATAAGAGGATTAAACCGTGCGCCTGCTTGCCCTGAAAATCGACGTTGACACCTACCGCGGCACCCGTGAAGGCGTACCCCAACTGGTGCGGATGCTGCAAGCCCATCGTGCGGGCGCGAGCTTTCTGTTCAGCCTCGGCCCCGACCATACCGGACGCGCCGTGCGGCGTGCGTTTCGTCCCGGTTTCATGAAAAAGGTTTCGCGCACTTCGGTGCTGGAGCACTACGGCCTGAAAACCCTGCTCTACGGCACGCTGCTGCCGGGGCCGGACATCGGCCGCGAGTGCGCAGATATATTGCGTAGCGTGCGCGATGCTGGGTTCGAGACCGGCATTCATACCTTCGACCACGTCAAATGGCAGGATTATGTGGCGGGCAAGGACGCCGCCTGGACGCAGCGCGAAATGGCGCGCGCGATGCAGCGTTACACCGAAGTTTTCGGCCAGCCCGCAGCTACCCACGGTGCGGCAGGCTGGCAGATGAACGACGCTGCTTTTTTGCAGGAACAACAGTGGGGCATGGCGTATTGCTCCGACACGCGCGGCACTCAGCCTTTCATCCCGCTGCTGGCGAATGGGCAAACCAGTTGCCCGCAACTGCCCACTACGCTACCCACGCTGGATGAATTGATCGGCGCCGACGGCATTGATACTGCCAACGTCGCCGATGCCGTGCTGGCCATGACCCAGGCCGATTCACCTACCGGCCATGTCTACACTCTGCACGCCGAACTCGAAGGCATGAAGCTGGCCCCGGTATTCGAACGCCTGCTCGCTGGCTGGAAGCGCCAGGGCTATACGCTGGTTTCCATGGCGGATTATTTCGCTGCGCTGGATATTGCCGCGTTGCCGCGTGCCCGCGTCATGCCGGGCGAAATCGCCGGGCG
>JANMKH010000140.1:0-3767 GCA_031371965.1 Sulfuriferula sp. | reverse complement strand
CCGACGCCTTCGGTGCATAGTGCATGGCGTGTGTCATAATCCTGAAAAACATCAGTTCGCCACAGAGAACACAGAGTTCACAGAGGCAACGCGATTCGCAGAGATGGGCGATTCGCCGCCCAACTCGCAAAAACAATTGGTTGCCGTGAATATTGACTTCACCCATCAGGTGAACCGGAAAAATAGGTGGAACCCGCTTCATCTCCGTGTTCTCTGTGTTCTCTGTGGCGAACTGATGTTTTTCAGGATTATGACACACGCCATGCACTATGCACCGAAGGCGTCGGGTATCCATTCGATCTCTTCGCCTTCAAACAGCAGCGCGTCAAACCGGCATGGCGGGGTTTTTCCGAGTTGGCCCAGATAGTGTTGCGCGGCGGCGATGAGTTTGCGCTGCTTGGACGCATCGATACTGGCGCTCGCGCCACCGAAAGCGCGCGAGCGGCGGCTGCGCACTTCCACGAAAACCAGTGTGGCGCCGGCGCGCATGATCAGATCGATTTCGCCAAAACGGCAGCGATAGTTTTTTTCCACCAGCACCAGCCCGTGCCGGATCAGATACGCAGCGGCAGCCTGTTCGGCCTGCGGCCCGCTGGCCGGCATCAGGATTTGCTCCGGCAGGCTGTGGCGGCGACAATAGCGGGATTGGTCAGCGGCGGTAAACATGCATACATGCGGGACATTATATGTGGTGGCAACGCCCATCGGTAATCTGGGTGACATTACCCAGCGTGCGCTGGAAGTGTTGCGGTCGGTTGACCTGGTCGCTGCGGAAGATACCCGCCACAGCGGTCAGTTGCTTACCCGGCTGGGTATCCAGGCGCGTTTTGTCGCGCTGCACGAGCACAATGAGCAACAGATCAGTGCGCGCTTGGTGGCGGACATGCAGGCCGGCAAGAATGTGGCACTGGTGACGGATGCAGGCACCCCGGCAATAAGCGACCCCGGTACATTACTGGTGGCGGCGGCGCATGCGGCGGGGGTTACGGTAGTGCCGGTGCCGGGCGCGAGCGCAGTGATCTGTGCGCTATCGGCGGCTGGAGTGGTTGCGCCGCACTGGCTGTTTTACGGATTTCTGCCGGCAAAATCTTCGGCGCGACGCAACGCCCTGGATGCGCTCGCTAGCCTGCCTTATGTGCTGGTGTTCTACGAAGCCCCGCATCGCATTCTCGACTGTGTGGCGGATCTGGCTGTAAGCCTGGGCGGCACGCGACGCGTGACCCTGGCGCGCGAACTGACCAAGCTGTTCGAATCCATTCACAGCTTGCCGTTGGGTGAGGCGCAGGCCTGGCTGGAAGCCGACCCCAACCGCCAAAAAGGCGAATTCGTGCTGATCGTAGAAGGCGCACCCGCGGCCGATGTGGATGATGACGCAGTGCGCTTGCACGACACGCTAGCCGTGCTGCTGGAAGAACTGCCAGTGAAACAGGCGGCGCAGCTGGCCGCCAGGCTCACCGGCCTGAAGAAAAATGCCGCTTACGAGCTGGCTTTGCAAATGCGCGATGCCACGGCAGGCCACGAATGAAAAACTTTAAACTCAGGCCACGGAGCGATGGTTTTCTCTGCGTACTCTGTGCCCTCTGTGGCTAAATATGTTTTCAACAGGAATGAATGCACATGGACACACTTATCCTCACCCGCCCTGACGACTGGCATCTGCATCTGCGCGACGGCGCCGCCATGCAATCGGTATTGCCCGACACCGCAAAGCGCTTTGCCCGCGCCATCGTCATGCCCAACCTCAAGCCGCCGGTGCGCACCGTGGAAGAGGCACGCGCCTACCGTGAGCGCATCCTGGCGGCGTTGCCTGCCGGGTCGGATTTCCAGCCGCTGATGACGCTCTATCTCACCAACAACACCGATCCCGGCGAGATTGCCCGCGCCAAGGCCAGCGGCTTCGTGCACGCGGTGAAATATTACCCGGCGGGTGCCACCACCAATTCGGACATGGGCGTGACCGATCTGTCCCACTGCGACGCGGTGTTTGCAGAGATGGGACGCCTCGGTGTACCGCTGCTGCTGCACGGTGAAGTCACCGATGCCGGCGTCGACGTGTTCGACCGCGAGGCGGTATTCATCGACCGCCATTTGATCCCGCTGACGCGCAAATTCCCCGCCCTGCGCATCGTGCTGGAGCATCTCACCACGCAACAAGGCGTCGAGTTTGTAAACGCCGCACCCACCAACGTGGCCGCCACAATCACTGCACACCACCTGCTGTACAACCGTAACGCCATGTTCCAGGGCGGCATCCGGCCGCATTACTTCTGCCTGCCCATATTGAAGCGCGAACAGCATCGCCAGGCCTTGATCGCCGCCGCCACCAGTGGCAGCTCGAAATTTTTCCTCGGCACCGATAGCGCCCCGCACCCGGTGGGCGCCAAGGAAACCGCCTGCGGTTGTGCCGGGGTGTACACCGCGCATGCCGCGCTGGAACTGTATGCCGAAGTCTTCGATGCGGCAGGCAAGCTGGACAAACTCGAAGGCTTCGGCAGCCAGTTCGGCGCGGATTTCTATGGACTGCCACGCAACAGCGAGCGCGTCACGCTGAAACGCGAAGTTTGGGCAGTGCCCGCTACGCTAACCATGGGTGAGACAAAGCTGGTACCGCTTAGGGCGGGGGAATCGATGGCATGGCGGCTGGTTGACGAAGCGGAATAAGTCTTGGCGGGACGCCTGGATGTGGCAATTAACTGACAACCAGCCAGGCAGCTGGATAGGCTTTAATGGTGGTATAGTTTTAAAGGGAATTAATTAGGGTGTAAGCGTTGCATTGTTTCGACAAACAGTAAAAATCAAATTGATAATCATGAGGAAGCTTCGTGTTTACATTGACGATTAGTTTGAACTCCCTGGCTTTATACGTTGTTGCGGCTGATATTCTTATCCTGTTTTCATACATTCTGTATATCTTCAACAGGAAAAGACAGCTAAATAAGGCGGTAAATACGATAACAGATTTCATAACAGGGTACTTTAGTAATAGCGGAGCAGAGGCACGGGTAACTTGCTTCAAGCTAGACGGCGACAATCGCTTCGTTACCTTAATAGAATCTGAACCATTAAAGCGGTTCCGTTACTCCATCATTTTAGAAAGTAACCTGATATCCCATATTTTCAAAACCACAGGCACAGTAGTTGAAAAAATTTACTGGCGGTTTCCAATTAAACCTTCCCGGGAAATAATTGCAACACCTGATGGAAATAATTTAGCGGATGATGATGCCTATTTTTCAGATGTGCATGCTTGGGCTAAAGGACAAGGCGAGTACCAAGTCTCTGAAGTGCCATGGGATCAGTATGAAAACTCAAAAGTAGAAAAATGAACTGTTAGCCCGTTGACACAAAATCCCGGGCCTCCGCGCTATCCGCCACATTCCGCCTCTGTCGATACCAGCCCGCGTTTTGTTCATGCCAGATCAACAACATAAATCCGATTTTCATAATTGATCGGGCTAAGGGCTAGCGCAAGCCACGCGGCCAGGCGTTCGGTTCCCAGCCCGTAACCCGTAGGGCGTCAATAAGCGACGCGCATTGCGCTGAATGGTGACTTAAAAACATCTGGATGAATTAACGCAGTTGACAAACCTGCGTGAATGCACCGATGTAGTGTGGCTGGGAAAACAGAGCGGCGTAATTTTGGGAACACATCCGGTGCAACAGGATTGCGTCCTGCGTGCTGTGGTTCCACCGGACATAAGATTCCCTTACAACAAGCTGATTCAACTTCGAAGCCCGCTACACGCCTGTCAGCCGAACCAAGGCTG
>JANMKH010000136.1:0-8168 GCA_031371965.1 Sulfuriferula sp. | reverse complement strand
GGCCAGCATCAGTAAACCCACCACGATAACCGACACTTCGTAATTGATACCGATCAGGGTTTTGACCAATATTCCGCCACCCACCATTTGTGCAGTCAGGTAGAAAATGGATACGGTAATGGTGCTGATAGCAGCAATGGTCTTGGACTTCTTGGGATCATTGCGGAAGGCCAGAATGTCGCCCAGAGTGTATTTGCCGATATTGCGGCACGGTTCGGCAATCACCAATAGCACGGTGATGTAGGCCACCAGAAACCCCACCGAGTACATGAAGCCATCGTAGCCATACAGGGAGATCAACCCCGCAATACCCAGAAAAGAGGCTGCGGACAGGTAGTCACCGGCGATTGCCCAGCCGTTCTGGAAGCCGGAAATGGAACGGTTGGCCGCATAAAATTCGGCTGTGGTATGGGTGCGTTTTGCCGCCCAGTAGGTAATGGCCATGGTTAGCGCGATGATGCCGCCGAAGACCGCGAAGGTTATCCATTTGTATTCAGCGGCGACGGCGCCTTCTGCAGAAAATGCAGCATTGCTGAAAATGCTAAGCAGGATGAATCCCAGCCATTGAGGCCGATTGTGAAGAATTCGCATGGTGTCAGGCTCCCAGGTTGTGCGCGTCGTTAACGATGTCTTGTGCCATCGCATCGAATTCAGCGTTGGCTTTGCGCGAATAGATATACGCAACCAGCCACGCCACCACAAATTCGGACAATGCAAACAGGAGACCGATATTGACTGGCCCCCACACCTTGATTTTGAATATTTCCTGAAAATACGCTGCGCCGATCGGCAGCAGAAAGTAATAAACCATCGAAAAAATCATCAAGCCCCATAAAAACCGGCTTTTTTTGCGGTGCAGTGCCTGGAAGCGGGGATCAGCATCAATCGCCCGCCAATTCATTTTCGTTGTGGTCATGTCGCCTCCTGTGACGGTTAGGCATGGGCTTCCGTTGAGCCGGTGCCGTTATTATTGGTGGAACACCCGTCAGAGAAGCCGGGTGCAACGTGATGCTACTACCGTCATGCAGGTTCCTGCAAATGAAAAAAACCCCTGCCGAAGCAGGGGTTTTCGGGGTTGCTGTGCAGCAGGCTTACATCATGCCGCCCATACCACCCATGCCGCCCATACCACCCATGTCGCCCATGCCAGCACCGCCACCGGACTTGTCTTCCGGCAGTTCGGCGACCATCGCGTCGGTGGTCAGCATCAGGCTGGCTACGGAAGCAGCGTTCTGCAACGCAGTGCGGGTCACCTTGGTAGGATCGAGCACGCCCATTTCCACCATGTCGCCGTACTCGCTGGTCGCAGCGTTGTAACCGTAGTTACCTTTACCTTCCAGCACTTTGTTGACCACCACCGAGGCTTCGTCGCCGCAGTTGATGACGATCTGGCGTAGCGGTTCTTCGATCGCGCGCAGCACGATCTTGATACCGGCGTCCTGATCGCTGTTGTCGCCTTTCAGCTTAGTGGCACCCATCTTGGCGCGCAGCAGTGCCACACCACCGCCGGCAACGATGCCTTCTTCCACCGCAGCACGGGTAGCGTGCAGCGCGTCTTCCACGCGCGCTTTCTTCTCTTTCATTTCGACTTCAGTGGCCGCGCCGACCTTGATCACGGCAACACCGCCGGCCAGCTTGGCCTTGCGTTCTTGCAGCTTCTCTTTGTCGTAGTCGCTGGTGGCTTCCTCGGCTTGACGATTGATCTGGCCGATACGACCCTTGATGGCGTCTTCCGTGCCGGCGCCGTCGATGAGGATGGTGTTGTCTTTACCCACCTCGATGCGCTTGGCCTGGCCCAGTTCGGCCAAGGTGATTTTGTCCAGCGTCAGACCGACTTCTTCAGCAATCACGGTGCCGCCGGTGAGAATGGCGATGTCTTCCAGCATGGCCTTGCGACGGTCGCCGAAACCAGGTGCTTTCACCGCACAGGTCTTGAGGATGCCGCGGATGTTGTTTACCACCAGCGTAGCCAGTGCTTCGCCATCCACATCTTCAGCAATGATCAGCAGCGGGCGGCCGGCTTTGGCGACTTGCTCCAGTGCCGGCAGCAGGTCGCGGATGTTGGAGATTTTCTTGTCGTGCAGCAACACGAAAGGATTGTCCAGCAGGGCGATTTGCTTGTCGGCGTTGTTGATGAAGTAAGGTGACAGGTAGCCGCGGTCGAACTGCATGCCTTCTACCACGTCCAGCTCGTTTTGCAGGCCGGAACCGTCTTCCACGGTAATCACGCCTTCTTTACCGACCTTCTCCATGGCTTCGGCGATGATGTCGCCGATGGAGCTGTCTGCGTTGGCGGAGATCGAACCCACTTGAGCGATTTCCTTGCCGGTGGTGCAGGGCTTGGAGATTTTTTGCAGTTCAGTGATGATGGCGATGACTGCTTTGTCCATGCCGCGTTTAAGGTCCATCGGATTCATTCCGGCGGCGACAAACTTCATGCCTTCCTTCAGCATGGCTTGAGCCAGCACGGTTGCTGTGGTGGTGCCGTCACCGGCCACGTCGGAGGTCTTGGAGGAGACTTCCTTCACCATTTGCGCGCCCATGTTCTCGAACTTGTCCTTCAACTCGATTTCCTTGGCGACGGAAACGCCGTCCTTGGTAATGGTCGGTGCGCCGAAAGCGCGATCCAGCACCACGTTACGGCCTTTAGGTCCGAGGGTCACTTTAACGGCGTCGGCCAGAACGTTAACGCCGATCATCATTTTTTGGCGCGCGATGTCACCGAATTTTACGTCTTTTGCAGGCATTTTTAGCTCCTAATTCTTTGAATCAATTGATATGCTTTGGCAGGCCGAAATTACTCGACGATACCCATGATGTCTTCTTCACGCATCACCAGGACTTCATCGCCATCCAGCTTGACGGCCTGGCCGGCATATTTGCCGAACAATACGCGGTCGCCGACTTTCACATCCAATGCGCGCACTTTACCGTCGTCACTGACTTTGCCCTTGCCCACGGCAAGCACTTCGCCCTGGTCCGGTTTTTCGGTAGCGCTATCTGGAATCACGATGCCGGAAGCGGTCTTGCGTTCTTCTTCCATGCGTTTGACAATCACGCGGTCATGCAGCGGACGAATTTTCATTGCTCTATCTCCTGGAAAAAATCGCTGAATCAAGGCTTGCATCAAACAATTGAGGCAAGCCAAAAATGGATTCAGCCGAGATTGCTGTTAGCACTCTTGGCTGAGGAGTGCTAATAATAGGGGCGGAAGCTGCTAATTTCAAGGTATACATGAAAAATTCATATTGGTTGACGCGGAGCCGGGAAGCAGTTTGGCACCCCTGCACGCAGATGAAACAGCTGGAAGACTACCCACCGGTGCCGATTTCGCGTGGTGAAGGGATATGGTTGTATGACTTTGAGGGGCGGCGCTATCTGGATGCGGTGTCGAGCTGGTGGGTGAACCTGTTCGGGCATTGCAATCCGCGCATCAATGCGGCGCTGCGCGAGCAACTGGAACAAATCGAGCATGTCATGCTGGCTGGTTTTACCCATGCGCCGGTGGTTGAGCTCTCCGAGCGGCTCGCCTGTCTGACCGGACTTGGACACGCGTTTTATGGTTCCGATGGTGCTTCGGCAGTGGAAATCGCGCTCAAAATGAGCTTCCACTACTGGCGCAACAGCGGCCAGCCGGGCAAGACCGAATTTGTCAGCCTGCAAAACAGCTATCACGGCGAAACCCTGGGTGCACTCTCGGTTACCGATGTTGCGTTGTTCAAGGATACTTACGCACCCTTGCTGCGCCACAGCGTACAGGTGCCGAGTCCCGACTGGCGGCTGGCCGAGCCGGGAGAATCGCCCGAGCAATATGCACTACGTGCTGCCGAGTCACTGGAAAACCACCTCGCCAAACACCATGCGACGACCGCGGCATTCATTGTGGAACCGCTGGTGCAGGGGGCGGCAGGCATGGGCATGTATCATCCCGTGTACCTCCAAAGGGCGCGAGAGATTTGCGACCGCTACGGCGTGCACCTGATTGCGGACGAAATTGCAGTCGGGTTTGGGCGCACCGGCACCATGTTCGCTTGTGAGCAGGCAGGCATTAGAGCCGATTTCATTTGCTTGTCCAAAGGCATCACTGGCGGCTATTTGCCGCTGTCGGCGGTGCTGACCACGGACCGTGTGTATGCGGCGTTCTACGACGATGCCACCGCACGCGGTTTTTTGCATTCTCATTCCTACACTGGCAACCCGTTGGCCTGTCGTGCGGCACTGGCAACGCTGGACATCTTTGAACACGATGATGTGCTGGCGACCAATCAGGCCAAAGGGGCGTATTGGGACCATATTGCGGCGCCATTGCGCGACCATCCGCGTATCCGCAATTGGCGGCGTACCGGCATGATCATGGCATTTGAAGTGGATCGGGCAAGCCCTGATTTTGCCCGATATTTTTATCATGCAGCGCTGGCGCGCGGATTTTTGCTGCGTCCGATCGGCAACACCGTGTACTTTATGCCGCCCTATGTAATTAGCGAGGTGGAACTGGAAATGCTGGTAACGAACACCATCTACCTGCTAGAAGCGGCCCCCAGTATTTAGGAAATGATGCTGCTGGGGTGGCGATAGCACAAACCATTTCCACAGGAGGTAATATGATTTTCCGGCAATTGTTTGAACCCGTTTCCAGCACCTATACCTATTTGCTGGGTTGCGAGGAAACCGGGCAGGCAATACTGATAGACACGGTATTGCCGACCTGGCAACGCGATCTGGCCGAGCTCAACACGCTCGGGCTCAAGCTGGCCTACACCGTGGATACGCATATCCATGCCGACCATATCACGGCGGCGCGCAAGCTCAAGCAGGAGGCCGGCAGCCGCATTGCCCATCCGGCGCTGGATCAGTTGTCCTGCGCCGATGCATTGCTGGAAGACGGCAAGCCGTTCAGCGTCGGGAGCATCACGCTGGCGCCCTTGCATACCCCGGGTCATACCGACCACCATTTTGCCTATGCCGTGGATGGCCGCGTGCTGACCGGCGATGCCTTGCTGATTGACGGTTGCGGCCGTACCGATTTTCAGAATGGCGATGCGCCGACTTTGTACCGCAGCGTGCATGACAAACTGTTCACGCTGGCCGAGGACACGCTGGTCTATCCGGCGCATGACTACCAAGGGCGGCGCGTATCCAGCATCGGCCAGGAAAAAACCCGTAATCCGCGTCTGGGCGACAACAAGCCATTGGCGGAATTCGTCGAGATCATGGCCAATCTGAAACTCGCCTATCCCAAATTCATCGATTATGCGGTGCCCGGCAATCGTGAATGCGGGCAATGCCCGCCGGGTGTGCCGGAGGATCTGCAGCAATATTGCGAGCAGGTCAGGAGCAGCCCACAGGGCTAATTGGCCCGCCCTCGGTTTGGCTTAGGGCACAAAGCCGATAGTCTGTGAAATGCAGGCACTTCCCATTACAATGTCTGGAACAGTCAGGCTCATCAGCGGTGACGCGGCAATTCGCGCTATTTTGTTTACAAGCAGGGCATGAAATGGAACAGATCAGGCGTCGTCTCAGCGTAAACGAAATTGTATTGATGTGCGGGTGCATGCTTGGCGGGGTTCAGGCAGCCCATGCGGCGCCCCAGTTAGGCACCTGCCCAGCCATAAAAAATGATGCCCAGAGGCTGGCTTGTTACGATAAATTGTCCGGGACGATTCCGCTCCCGCCGTCGCCGGAACAAACCAAGACGACCGATCTGCCCGTCGCGACTGTTGCGCCGCCCGCTCCCGCTCCCGCTGCCCCAGCGCCTGAATTGGCGAATAATTCGCTGCTATCGCGCGAGTGGGAATTGGACGACAAAGACAAGCACGGCACATTCCTGTTTCGCCCGCATCATGCCAGCTATTTTCTCCCGATCAAATACAACAGTTCGCCCAACAATGCGCCGTTTCGGGGTAATTTGCTGCAATCCACGGAAAACCTGGACTCACTGGAAACCAAGTTGCAGTTGAGCGTGAAGACCAAGGTGGTGGAAGGACTGTTCAATAAAAACGCCGATGTATGGCTGGGTTACACCGTATCGTCTTATTGGCAGGCCTATAACCGCGGCGTTTCAGCGCCGTTTCGCGAGACTGACTACGAGCCCGAGGCGATGCTGGTGTTTCGCACCAACTATAATGTTTTCGGCCTGAAAGGGCGTTTTATTAATCTGGGTGCGGTGCACGAGTCCAACGGCCGTTCGGTGGCCTAGTCGCGCAGCTGGAACCGCATTTATGCGCAGTTCGGATTCGAGCGCGGAGATTTTTCGCTGCTGGTCCGGCCCTGGTACCGGATTCCGGAAAGCGCAGCCAATGACAATAACCCCGATATCCAGGATTACCTGGGCAGGGGGGATGTGGTGGCGACCTACAACAGCGGCGGCAATACCTATTCGCTCCTGGTGCGCAACAATCTGAAGCGATCTCCTAACCGCGGGGCAGTGCGGTTCGATTGGAGTTTCCCGCTGTATGGCCGCCTCAAAGGCTATGTGCAATATTTCAACGGTTACGGCGAATCGCTTATCGACTACAACTACAAACAGCAATCCTTCGGCCTTGGCGTGAGCTTGGCGGATTGGATGTAAGCGATCCGGGCGCACGGCTCCTTAAGGATTCAAACCTGCCTGCTGCATGAGTGCCTTCACGTAGCGGCTGGGAATGGCATAGGAAATGGCGCTCGGGTCTTTCAGCACGTTTTCCTTGGTGCTTTTGATGAACGTGCTGTTGAGCGTGCCATACACCAGCCCGGTCTGCGGATCGTACAACGGGCTCCCGCTATTGCCGGGATAGGAGATGCCATCCAGCTGAAATATATTGAACGGGTCGGCCTCCCGGCGCAGGGTGTTGACGTCCAGATAGCGCGCATTGGGTACCGGGCGCACGATAGGGGTGATCGACGAAATGGCGGCGCGGATGGAGGCTGGATGCAGGCCCAGCACGCTGCCGATGGGGAAGCCGGTGAAATACATTTCCCAGCCTTCCTGAACAGCATTCGAGTCGCCCAGTTTCAATACTGGCAGCGGCGCGCCGGAAAATTTCAGCAGTACCACATCGTGTGCGGGATCGCTCAGTTCCACCTGTGCCGGGCGAAACTGGATGGTCTCACCCTCGCCGGTAAATATGCCAAGCACCTCTTTATGTTCGATATCAAGCACCGGCTTGACCACATGATAATTAGTGATCGCATGCAGGCCGTCGCCGACCACATAGCCGGTGGCGCGAAACTCCCCGCGCGGTTGCCGGGTGGGTTCATAGGTGCCTACGGCTACCACAGAACGTTTTACCTTTTGGATGGTTTGCGGCAGCGTGTCCGCCTGTGCGCTGAGCATGGGCGACAATGCCACGACTACGATGCTGACCAACACCACGTGCAGTCCGTGCAGAATGATTCGTTTCATTGGGTTCCCCTCCTCATGCCAGAACAGGCATCATGCCTACAAGCCAATGATTTGCAAAGTCCCGCGCTTTCGGGGGCGCCCAAGTTTCAGTAGAATGCCATGGCACGGAAATGGCTTAGAGTCGCGCATTACAATTCAGGGAGATAGGCATGAGTGTTGTTGCTGTTGTGGGTCTGGGTTACGTGGGACTGCCGCTGGCGGTGGAATTCGGCAAAAAAATGGAGACCATCGGCTTCGATCTCTCCACAGCCAAGGTGGAAAGCTACAAGACTTATTGCGATCCCACCGGCGAGGTTTCGACGGCTGACCTGAAAGCCGCCGATAAACTGACGGTGACCACCGATCCCGCCCAGCTGGCCCGCGCCGATTACATCATTATCGCGGTACCCACCCCGGTGGGCGATGCGCATCAGCCGGATTTCTCGCCGCTGGTCGGTTCCAGCACCTCGGTCGGGCGCCACCTGAAAAAAGGCGCAATCGTGGTGTACGAATCCACGGTCTATCCCGGCGCCACCGAAGAAGTGTGCGTGCCCATCCTGGAGCGCGAATCCGGCCTGAAATGGAAGCAAGACTTCCACATCGGCTACTCGCCCGAGCGCATCAACCCCGGTGACAAGGAACATACCCTCACCACCATTCTGAAAGTGGTGTCCGGCGACGACGCGGACACCCTGGAAAAAGTCGCGCAGCTGTATGAAACCGTCATCAAGGCTGGCGTGCATCGCGCCAGCTCGATCAAGGTGGCCGAAGCCGCCAAGGTGATCGAAAATACCCAGCGCGACCTCAA
>JANMKH010000216.1:0-6433 GCA_031371965.1 Sulfuriferula sp. | reverse complement strand
AGCAATTGATAAACGTTTTGCTCGCGCCACAGGCTACGCACTGTTTCTGCGCTATCAAGAATGTCACGCAAGCCAAGGACAATGCGAGTTGCCGGCATTTCTTCACGTATGAACGCCAGCGCTTCCAGCAATTCCCCTTTCATGCCGGCCGGGGCATGGTCGATCAGGAATACATCAGGACGATAGCGGATAACTGATTCCAGGATCACCGCCTCACGGCGCTCTTTCACCGCTGCAAAGCTAAACGAACTATCCCGTGACGCATACTCTTCCGCACCCGTTTTGACGACCGGCGGCATCGCCTGTACTTGCAAACCGGCAGGCATGGGCCACGATTCCACCACAGGCGAACCCGTCAGCAGCAATGCAGAAAAAGGCTGGCTGCGTCGCAACAGATGGGTGGCAATAGCCAGATTCCGTCGTAAATGACCGAGACCGAATGTGTCATGGGAATACATCAGTACCCGCGGTCTCGTACTGGGTACAGGTATGTATCTGGGTGTTACGGGCAAATGATGTAGTTGCATGAGTAGAGGCAGCTCCACTTTAGGTTTGAAAATCACACGGACTGATCAATTGCACGCTTCCAGAACCAGCCCTACCAGGATTGCCATTGTTTTGGCATGATCCAAAAACAGATTTCAGGGATACCAGCGCAATAGACGTGCCAAACCCGGACGCAAGTCGATAAACATGCGTATCAGTATGTTTAATATTGAATAATCAGAAAGCTTGGGAGGACTTCAAGGAATAAAACGGGGAAATAAAAGCCTGCAAATAATGTCTGACTGCAAAATTCGCAACCAAATATTGCGGGGTTGGAGGGGGTAGCTATTTTGGACAGGCAATATCGGCAGCTGATCCGCTTACATGGCCTTTTGCACTAATCACCAGCACAACAGTTACCCGCTTGTCGGCGTCGCAGTAAGGTACGTAGCCAATGGCTCCTGGAGTCTCGGCGACGAAACGGAGAACCGCCTCTTCCGAGGACAGCACATAGGGTGGCAATACACCGTGAAAGTAGCGGTCATTCCAGTACTGTTCCAGCTCTTCCGGCGCATAGCCCAGGACCGCTTTTGAAAAAGTACGTCGAGCCGGATTTTCGGCCGGTAGGTTGACCGGTTGAATTTTGGTACCGTCCTCCCAATAATTTCTTTTTCGTCGGTATATCGCCGCCAACTCACTTTTTCCCATGCTCAATTTGGACTGGGTGGCCTGCACTATCACAGCCAGAGGCTCCTCAGCGGCCCAGCCGATGGAAATGGCGCATCCTCCCCACATCAACAGGATGAATGTTGCGCGCAATAATGAGACGGGTCGCACAGATTAGAAAAGCACGCTAATCGAGGACAGGAATCCTTCAGGGGCATTGATCTGATTATTTACCCCATGAACAAATTCCGCTTTCAATACGGATGTCGGTGTAATGCGGAACGCGAGTCCGGCAACCCACAAATTCACGCCGGGCAGCGCCCCTGCCTGGTGAAAATATTCATACCTGCCGACGCCATACAGCCTTTCTGAGAGTGGTACAACAGCCTGGATAAATATGCCCTTTTCATCCCATGAACTACCGCGACTGGAATACCGATAGATCGCCTCACCACTTAGCTCATAACGATCTCGCGACCAGAGGTAATCGACGCCAAACAGATTTTTTCTGTCTCCAACATCACTTTTTTGAGTGAAATTGGCATATGAGAATCCTAGCTGGCTGGAGTCCCCCATAGCGTAAGAAAGATGCAAACCGTACGCAGAGTCAAATGGATCCTGACTGGAATTGCCACGTATTTGCTGTCCGCTGGAGGCGTACAGTGAATAATCCACTTCCTTGCCCAATCCGGTGCTGGTCCCATAAATCATTGCGCCGGTAGCGTAAGTAGGGAAAGGACGATTAGTGATCAGGGGACGTGAGGTGGTCCAGACCAGCGGATCCGCGTGGATGAGATTCCAGTGCCCGACCGGCGTCAGAAATTTCCCCAGACGGAAATTCAGCTGCTCGGATTGCGCATAATCAAAATAGGCGCGTTCGAATGCCAAAGACCTCTGGCCGGTAGTAAATTTTCCCGGCCGCTTGAAGACCAGCGCATCTTCCAGACTCAGCTCGGAAAAAAACTTGAGTTTCCCGGCGCCTTCCCAACCAACAAACAGGCTGAGATCTTCCGTGTTTAATTCCCAGGGCTTATGCTTTTTTATCGTGAAATCTTCCGTAGCATAGCCGCCCAGAGTGAAGCCAGTTCCAGGTATTTGCCAGCCGCGCTCCAGCTGCAGATGGGGCTCGGTGGGTACTGGCTGCGCTGCTCGCGTATTGATACAACCAAGCGTGAGCGCCACAGAAACAATTAAAGCTGCGCGAAACGCCCTGTGGCGCATAGCATCCATCTCCCTGCAAGGTAAGACAAAAAATCGGTTATTGTGACCACTTTGCTTATACTTTAGCCTAAGTAACGACCAAACCCATAGTCGGCTTTCTTTCTCGTGACAATACGAAAAACTCTCGTTGTGGCGTTCCTGCTGGCTAGCCTGGTGCCCGCTATCGCCCTGACCTACCTGGCCTTTGTCAAAACGCAACAGGCCATGCAGGCTGAAATTGAGCAGACGCTCCTGGTACAGGCAGCCACTGTTTCCGCAGATATCGACAAGATGCTGTTCGAGCGTTTTCAAAACGCGATCACATGGAGCCATCTTGAGGTCATGCAGGATATTTACGTAAAGGATATTGATAAGCGCCTGTCCGCCTTTCTGACCGAACTGAAAACCGGCTACCAGAACGTTTACCGCAACTTGTATTGCACCGACATGAGCGGCATGATTGTTGCCAGTAACAAGGCGGCCGCCATCGGGACTATACCTGTCGCGCAACAGCCCTGGTTGCATGCCACATTGCCAGGTGGGCGCGTTGTCCTGGATGTTCCGGACGGCAGCACAATGAACATCCGCTCCAGCATCCCGTCGAAATTCGGCAGCGGCAATCTGGGAGAACTTGTGCTGTCCTTCGACTGGACACAAATCTTCCAGATTCTGGACCAGGCAGCGAAAGATGGGCGTATGGTCGCCATACTGGACCACAACGGGAAAGTCATCGCTGCGTCCAGAGAGTTGAGGCAGCAAGGCTTTCTGACGAGCAAAAAATTCCTGCCATGGTTGTCTAAAATTCCCAAGAGCGAGGTTGAAATCGTCGATGGATCTCCCCTGCATACTTCCCGTGTCATTATTGGTTTTGACCGTTCACACGGCTATGAAAATTTTTCCGGCCTGGATTGGACAACGATAGTCATCCAGCCTCTTGACCAGGCACTTCAGCCCATTCACCGACTGGCTATTATATTTCTCGGCTTCCTGCTGGCAACCATCGTGATTGCCACCTGGATTTCCTTATGGGTGGCGAACAATATAGCCCGGCCCATCGTGGCACTTACCGCATTCACGCGCCGGTTTATTGACGAAAAATCTCTTCCGCCCTCCCCTCCTGTATCGAGTGGAGAAGTGGGAGAACTTACTACTACATTTGTCCAAATGGTTGAGGATCTCGATCAATCCAGACAACATCTTGTCAGGGCATCACGCTTCGCGGTCATGGGTGAGATGGCCGCGGTCATGGCCCACGAAATCAGGACACCATTAGGGATATTGCGATCGTCATCACAAATGTTGAAGCGGGAGCCTAATATCAGCGATGAAGCACGCGAACTGATCGGTTTCATCGAGAGCGAAACGGACAGGCTCAACCGTCTGGTTTCAACCATGCTGGACGGCACCCGCGCACGCCTGCCCAGTTTTCAGCTGACTAACGTACATACGCAGATTCACAATTGTATTTTGATGCTGGCCGCACAAACCCAGACAAAAATGATCCATGTTGAAGAGTCATTGAAGTCCTCTGATCCTTATTGCGAATGTGATGCCGAACAGATGACACAGGTATTCCTCAACCTGTTTATGAATGCCCTGCAAGTGTTGCCAGAGCATGGAAAAATTACCGTGACCAGCCGCAGCGAACCTGAGAAAATAATCATCGAAATTGCAGACAACGGCCCAGGCATCGCCCAAGAGGAACGCGCTAAAATTTTCGACTCGTTTTTCCACAAACGCGAAGGCGGTATCGGATTGGGGCTGGCAGTGGTCCAGCAGATTGTGTCTGCGCATGGAGGAGATATCACAGTAAGCGAAAGTCGGTGGGGCGGTGCATTATTCAGAATATCGATCCCGAGAAAACTGAGCGAACAATCATGACCGGACAACAAATCCTTATCGTCGATGATGAAGCACGAATGCTGCGTGTCCTAGAAATCATGCTGCAAAAAATGGGGCACGATATCTCATGTGCCAGTAATGGAATGGAAGCACTGCAGAGCTTGCAGGAAACTCCGGTCGATCTTGTCGTCAGCGACCTTCGCATGCCCGGTATGGACGGTATCGAATTATTGAATCAGCTCCGCGCTCAGGGTAATAACGTTCCCTTCATCATCATGACAGCTCACGGCACGATTCAGAGCGCTGTGGAATCGATGAAGCTGGGCGCATGTGATTACATTCTGCGCCCCTTCGATATGGAAGCGCTTGAGTTGTCGATAAACCGGATACTCGCAACCGGGCGGATATTGCGGCAAAACGATTTTCTGCGCCGCGAGCTGGAAAAAGGATGGGAAGGGTTTATCGGTGAAAGCCCTGCCATGCAAAAAGTCTACGAGCAGATAAGACTGGTGGCGCCCAATAAAACAACCGCGCTTATCACCGGCGAAACAGGCACTGGCAAAGAGTTGGTCGCACGTGCGATACACCGGGCTTCCCCCAGGCGTGACAAACTATTTGTACCGATCAATTGTGCGGCGATCCCCGCTGACATGCTGGAGAGCGAGCTGTTCGGCTACGAAAAAGGGGCATTTACCGGTGCGCATAAAGAGCGCATGGGCAAGTTTGAATTGGCCCATGGTGGCACGATTTTCCTCGACGAGCTGGCGGAAATGCCTGTTGCGTTGCAGGCCAAACTGCTGCGGGTTTTGCAGGAAAATGTGATTGAGCGCTTGGGTAGTAATCGCAGTATCCCGATAGATATCAGAATCATTGCTGCAACCAACAGAGACCCTCAAGCTGCCATTGCCGAAAACAGGTTGCGGGAAGATCTGTACTATCGCGTGAATGTATTTTCGCTTGAACTGCCGCCGCTACGCGACCGCAAGGAAGATATACCTGCTTTGATCCAGCATTTTATTGCTGAATTTTCGAAAGGCAGTTCTTCGATGCCAAAAATTACCGAGGACGCCTTATCCAATCTACAGCAATACGCATGGCCGGGTAACGTACGGGAACTGAGAAACGTAATGGAACGCGCTATTGTCCTGAGCGGTGGAAAGCTGCTTGATGTGACTCATTTTCCGCTGGGAGCGAACGCGACGAAAGAAAAAGCGCCCTTGCAGGATAATCTGTCTTTTGACGGCATGTCATTAAACTGCGCCATCGAAACCCTTGAAGCCAAAATGATCGCCGCTGCACTGCACAACACTGAAGGCAACAAAACCAAGGCCGCGCGGTTACTGGATATCAGCGAGCGCTCGCTTTGGTACAAGGTTAAGAAATACCACCTGGAATAAGCGATGCTGGCCAAGTATTTTCCCGGATAAAAATTCTTCTTGACACATCCATACCGGTTGGTATGATTCAATCCATGGACACCAAACAATCCGATCTGGCACGCGACAAAATTCTGCACGCCGCGTTCGGCGAAATGCACCGCAACGGTTTTCAGGCGGCGAGTATCGCCAATATTCTGGCCGACACGGGATTGACCAAGGGCGCGCTGTATCACTACTTCCCTGCCAAGCATACGCTCGGCCTCGCGGTGATTGATGAGGTGATCCGGGAGGGGCTGGAAGAAATGGTATTCCGCCCGTTGCGCGAAGCGGAGCAACCGGTAACTGAATTGCTGCATATCATGCAGCGCAAGGCCGAATATGCCAACGATGACACCATCCGCCTGGGCTGCCCGCTGAACAATCTGATGCAGGAAATGAGCCCGCTGGATGAGGCGTTCAAGGCACGCCTGACTCTGATACTCAAAGCCTGGCAAAAGGCTATACGCAACGCACTGGAAACCGGGCAGCGCCAGCGCCAGATCAGGGCCGATGTCGATTGCGAAGCCGCTGCGCTATTTATAGTGTCGGCCTGGGAAGGCTGCTGGGGTGTGGCCAAGAACATGCAATCGGTAAAGATCTTTCGGTTGTGTATAACGCAATTGCAGGATTACGTTCTGAGCCTGGGTCCCCGATCCAGGCTCAGGAATAAGCAGACTCAGTGAAATCGCCGCACGCAGCGCGATTTCGTTTGAGCAACAACATACCGGATGGTTGGTATGTTTTTTTGATTGTTAATCAAGGAGAAGCGATATGCCTATCATTCAAACCGTAACCAGCGATCAAGCAACCGGCAAAGTAGC
>JANMKH010000214.1:0-8108 GCA_031371965.1 Sulfuriferula sp. | reverse complement strand
TTTCCGGGGTAGTGAGCCCGGACACCATTGCGACGGGCAATGTGGTGTCGTCCACCCAGGTCGCCGACGCGCGGGTTGAGTATCGTTCCAACAGCCGTATCGATGCGGCACAAGTCATGACTTCCCTGACGCGGTTTTTCTTGAGCGTGTTGCCATTATGAGAACCGGAAATTTGCGTATGAATAAATCGAGCAGGATTTTAGTGATTATGTTCGCCTTGATTGCTGCGCTGATCTCTGGCGTGTCGCATGCCGAGCGTCTCAAGGATCTGGCCAGCATCCAGGGTGTACGGCAGAACCAGTTGATCGGCTATGGTCTGGTGGTCGGCCTCGACGGCAGCGGCGATCAGACCACGCAAACTCCATTCACCGTACAAAGCGTGGCCAGCATGCTGCAACAAATGGGCGTCAATCTGCCGCCCGGTACGACATTGCAGCTCAAGAATGTGGCAGCGGTGATGGTGACGGCATCGCTGCCGGCCTTCGCGCAGCCCGGGCAGACACTCGACATCACCGTATCCTCGATGGGCAATGCCAAGAGTCTGCGCGGCGGAACCCTGCTGATGACGCCGCTGAAAGGCGCCGATAATCAGATCTACGCGATGGCCCAGGGCAACTTGCTGGTGGGAGGAGTGGGCGCTTCCGCGGGCGGCAGCAAGGTGCAGGTCAATCATCTCAGTGTGGGGCGTATCTCTTCAGGCGCAACGGTAGAACGCTCGGTGCCCAGTTCGCTAAGCCAGGGGAATGTGGTGCGGCTGGAACTCAACGATACTGATTTTTCCACTGCCAGTCGCGTGGTCGAGGCGGTCAACAAACATTTTGGCAATAACACGGCAGCCGCACTGGATGGGCGTGTAATCCAGGTGCAGGCGCCGCTTAACAGCGATGAACGGGTTGCTTTTCTGGGGGCATTGGAAAGCCTCAATGTGACGCCGGCGCAGACCGCCGCCAAGGTGATCCTCAATGCCCGCACCGGCTCCGTGGTGATGAATCAGGCGGTCACGCTGGATAGCTGTGCGGTTTCGCACGGCAACCTCTCCGTAATGATCGACACCCAGCCGGTCATCAGTCAGCCCGCTCCGTTTTCACAGGGTCAGACAGTAGTAGCTCAGCGTTCCCAGGTCGAGATCAAGAAAGAACCTGGCCAGGTATTGATGCTGCAAAGCGGCGCTTCTTTGGCCGAAGTGGTGAGGGCGCTGAATGCCATTGGCGCATCACCGCAGGATTTGCTGGCCATTTTGCAGGCGATGAAAGCAGCGGGCTCACTGCGCGCCGAGCTCGAAATTATTTGATCAACGTCAATCATGATCAACCCGACTGAGCTATCCGGCAGCCTTGCCCTGGACACCCAGAGTGTGGACGCGCTACGCCAGTCGGCCAAGCAAAATACGCCCGAGGGGTTGAAGACGGTCGCCAAGCAGTTTGAGGCCTTGTTCATGAACATGATGCTCAAGAGCATGCGCGAGGCCAGCCCGCAGGATGGGACGTTCGACAATGCACAGAGCCGCATGTATACCTCGATGCTGGACCAGCAGTTAAGCCAGAATCTCGCCGCGCGTGGCGTGGGGCTGGCTGACATATTGATACGTCAGCTCTCCAATACGGTGACTGCCCCGCCGGGAGAGAAACCGGCCGGACAATCCATGCCGTCCGTATCCGGTCCGCCATCCAGCGTGAATCCTGCCCCTACTTCCAACGCGGCATCCAGTACTGAACCAGCCAAAACCAGTTCGAGCCAGTCAGCACACGTGCAGGCGTTTCAGGCGCGCCTTGAGGGGCATGCAGAAGAGGCCAGCCGTACCACCGGCATTCCGGCCAAATTCATGCTCGGCCAGGCCGCGCTGGAAAGTGGCTGGGGACGGCGCGAAATCATCGCGGCGGATGGCACGCCCAGCCACAATCTGTTTGGCATTAAGGCAACCGGTGGCTGGCAAGGCAAGGTGGTGGAACATGTCACCACTGAATATGTGCATGGCGTGGCGCAGAAAGTAGTACAGAAATTCCGCGCCTATGACAACTACGCCGATGCCTTCCGAGATTACGCCCACATGTTGCGCAGCAACCCGCGCTATCAACAAGTACTCGCCAATGCCCAGGATGTGACTGGCTTTGCCCAAGGCCTGCAGCGGGCCGGTTACGCAACTGACCCGCATTATGCCGATAAGTTGACGCGCATCATCACGCAATCGCTGTCTGCCTGAGAAACTGCGTCTGTCGTTAAAGTTTTTTTACGGCGTGCCGACAACCTTCCTATACAAGTAGATTAAAGACACCATGGCTTCAAATATCCTCAGCATCGGACAAAGCGCGCTCGCCGCAGCCCAGGCGGGGATCAGCACGACCGGGAATAACATCGCCAACGCGGCCACGCCGGGCTATAGCCGCCAGGTGGTGGTGCAGGGTGCCGCGCTCCCGCAAAATTTCGGCTATGGTTTTCTCGGTCAAGGTACTCAGATTGACACGATCAAACGTATTTACAATGATTTTCAGGCGAGCCAGGTACGCGCTACACAATCTACAAACAGTAGCCAGAGCACTTACGCGACGCAACTTCAGCAAGTCGATAATATGCTGGCTGACCCTTCTGCGGGGCTGTCGCCCGCGTTACAGGATTTTTTCAAGGGCGTACAGGATTTGGCCGCCAATCCGGCGTCTGTCCCCTCGCGTCAGGCTGCGTTGTCCTCAGGCCAGTCGCTGGTAGCGCGCTTTCAGAGCTTGAACGACCAGCTTACTCAGATGAGCCAGGGTGTGAATAGCCAGATCACATCGAGCGTCGGTGTCATTAATACTTATGCACAGAAGATCGCACAGCTGAATGATTCGATCGCCTTGGCTGAAGGTGCTGCGAATGGACAACCAGCGAATTCTTTGCTCGACCAGCGCGACCAGCTGATGTTGGATTTGAGCAAGGAAATCCAAACCACGGTGGTCAAGCAGGACGATGGAAAATATAACGTCTTTATCGGCAATGGCCAGCCGTTGGTCATCGGTAACCAGACATTCGCGCTGAAGACGACGGTTTCACCGACCGATCCAGGCCGCACCGAGGTCGCTTATGCGACGAATGGTACGAGCGTGATCATGGGAGAAAGCAGCCTGAGCGGCGGAAATTTGGGCGGCTTGCTCGCTTTCCGCAGTCAGTCGCTGGATCCCGCACAGAATGCGCTAGGGCGGGTTGCAATCGGTCTGGCCAGCGATTTCAACGCCCAGCATCGTCTTGGTCAGGATCTCAATGGCAATCTGGGTGGCGATTTCTTTACCATAGCGTCACCCCGGGTGACTGCCAGTACAACCAATACCGGAAGCGGAGCGCTTACAGCCACGATCAGTAGTGCGAGTGCGTTGACCGCCAGCGATTACCGGCTGAATTACGACGGCACCAATTACAAGCTTACGCGGGTTACGGATGGTGCTGTCACCACGTTCAGCGCTTTTCCGCAAACCATCGATGGCGTGAGCCTGAATATTACCGGTACGCCGGCAGCGGGAGACAGCTTTCTGATCCGTCCTACCGTAGATGGCGCCAAGGCGATCAATGTGGCCATTAGCGATCCGTCCCTGATTGCTGCGGCGGCGCCGATTCGTACTGCGGCCACCTCACCACCGATTCGTTCTTCGGCCACCACGACCAATACAGGCACGGGGAGTATTGGGACTGCGAGTGTTAATCCACCACCCGTCAACGCCAATTTACAACAGCCGGTCACGATTACCTTTACTTCTCCGACGACGTTTGACGTGAGCGGAACGGGCACCGGAAATCCTACCGGCGTGACCTATACGCCCGGCGCAAACATTACCTATAACGGCTGGACCGTCCAGATCGCCGGTGCTCCGGCGAGTGGCGACAGCTTCGCTGTTTCACCTAATTCGGGTTCAGGAACGATCAGCGCACCGAGCGTGAACACACCGCCGCCGCCCAATGCAAATTTACAGCAGCCCGTCACGATTACCTTCACTTCCCCGACGACATTTGATGTGAGCGGAACGGGCACCGGGAATCCTACAGGCGTGGCCTATACGCCCGGCGCAAACATTACTTATAACGGCTGGACCGCCCAGATTTCAGGTGCCCCAGCCAATGGTGATAGCTTCGTCATTACACCCAACACCGGCGGCGTTGGCGATAGCCGCAATGCGCTGCTACTGGGTGCTTTGCAAACCAGCAATACCTTGGCCGGTGGCACCACGACTTATCAGGGTGCCTATTCGCAACTGGTCAGTGGCGTGGGTAATAAAACCAACGAGCTCAATGTGTCGAGCACCGCAACGGGTAATTTGTTGACCGGTCTGGTGCAGGCGCAGCAGTCCGAATCAGGCGTCAATCTGGACGAAGAGGCGACTAATCTGCTGCGCTATCAGCAAGCCTATCAGGCAGCAGGCAAGGTCATGCAGATCGCCAGCCAACTGTTCAACACTCTGCTCACGCTGGGTAATTAAGGGGACACACCATGCGTATCAGTACCAGCATGATCTTTCAGCAGGGCGCAGCCAAGATTAGCGATCTGCAAACCAATCTGGTGAAGACCCAGCAGCAGTTATCTACCGGGCGCCGCATATTGACGCCCGCGGATGATCCGGTTGCCGCCGCCCGTGCGCTGGACGTTACCCAGTCGCAGTCGGTCAATGCCCAGTACGCGACCAACCGCCAGACTGCGGTCAGTTCGCTCACTGCTGTGGACAGTACGCTGGCGAGTGTTACCTCGGTTCTGCAGAATGCAAAAACGCTGACCATTAATGCGGGGAATGGTGCGCTAACGAATTCGGATCGTAGCAATCTTGCAACGCAACTGAGTAGTGATCTGGATCAATTGCTGGCACTCGCCAATAGCACGGATGGCATTGGCAATCACCTATTTTCCGGCTATCAGACCGGCACCCAGCCTTTCGTCAAGACCACGACTGGCGCCCAATACAATGGAGACCAGGGACAGCGGAAAATACAAGTGGATTCTTCACGCCAGATGGCGGTAAGCGATTCCGGCCAGGCCATATTCCAGGGGAATAATCAGGATATATTCAAGACCTTGACCGACCTGGTTACCTTGCTGCAAACCCCCGTAACGACGCCAGCTGGTAACGCAGCGTTGACAGCGGGTCTGTCAACGGCCAATGGCAACATCGACCAATCGCTTAATAACGTGCTGACCGTGCGCGCTTCGGCCGGTTCGCGTCTCCAGGAACTGGATTCCCTGAACAGTGCCGGCTCAAGCCGTGACATCCAGTATAGCCAGACATTGTCGCAGCTCCAGGACGTCGATTATGCCAAGGCCATCAGCCAGCTTACACAGCAGCAAACCACACTCCAGGCAGCGCAGCAGTCGTTTGTGAAAATCGCCGGTTTGTCGCTGTTCAATTATCTGTGAGTTCAGTCATGGCTACCAATGAAATAATGGGATCGCAGGTCAAGTGCCTGCTTTCCGGTGTATCCGATCACGGAGATCGGCATTTGGCGGAAGTCGAAACGGATCTGGTGCAGATGAATATCCTGCTGGACGAGGCAATTAAAAAACTGGGCGCAAGCTTCATGGCGATTCATGGTGCGCTCAGTATCCAGCAGGAAACTGTAAGGCTATTGTTGTCCGGCGGCACCCCCGCCCCCGAGTGTGTTGCCAGGCTGGAAGCCATTCATGGTGAGATAGGCCAGCATATCAACGCGGCGGTGACCGGCTTGCAGTTTCAGGATATGACCAGCCAGTTGATCGGCAGGATGGGGGCCCATCTGGGTGGGCTGCGCGACGTGTTCGGCGCACTCGATAGTGGAAGCTCGAATGTGTTGCCCGAAAGTGATGCAGAGGACATCGCCAGTTTATTGAACAGCATTAACACGATGCTGGCTGAACGAAGCGTTGCCGAAGGGGCGGCACGCAGGGCGGTTAACCAAAGGCATATGGAGAGTGGTGACATCGAACTATTTTAACCGGGCCATACTCAGGCTTGGGTATAGTATTTCGCATCAGGTAACGAAATAATCGGGTGTTCAGCCCTAAAACGAGAATGGCAGGAGCAAAGATGGCCAAGACAATACTTGCAGTAGATGACTCAGGTTCACTGCGCCAGATGGTGACATTCAGCCTGAAGGCGGCTGGCTACGACGTGATTGAAGCCGTAGATGGACAGGACGGCCTGGACAAGGCGCGAAAACAGACCGTTGATCTGGTGCTGACGGATCAGAACATGCCGCGCATGGACGGCCTGAGCCTGATCAAGGCCCTGCGTGGAATGACGAGTTACCAGCGTGTGCCGATTCTGATGTTGACCACTGAATCCGGTGAAGACATGAAAGCCCAGGGGAAAGCTGCGGGCGCCAATGGATGGCTGGTCAAGCCTTTCGATCCGCAGCGCTTGACCGAGGTTGTAAAAAAAGTAATCGGCTGATGAAACCACAAGAAAACATGCAGTACGTAAATGACGGAGACCGGCAATGACCATTGATATGAGTCAGTTCTACCAGGTGTTCTTTGACGAAGCCGAGGAGTTGCTTGCCGAAAAGGAAAAGCTGCTGCTGGCAGTGGATATATCAGCTCCGGACTCGGAAGATCTGAATGCGATCTTCCGTGCAGCGCACTCGATCAAGGGCGGGGCAGCCACCTTCGCTTTCACCGACATTACTGAAGTGACGCACATGCTGGAGTCTTTGCTCGACAGAATTCGTAAAGGCGAAATGGCATTGACGGCTGAGCATGTGGACGCATTCCTTGCCGCCAAAGACATTCTGAAAATGCAAATGGACGGCCATCGTTATGGCGCGAACGTCGATCAGGGTGCGGTTAAGAGTGTATGCCAGCGGTTACATGTCCTGTCGCAGGACTCTGCCACCAATGCAGGTGTTGCGGTACACCCGGTCGTGGAGCCGGGAAAAAATGGATCTGTAGCAGCATCCACGCAAATCCAGGCCGCGGTGACTGGCCGCAGCTTCCGCATCGAATTGCCGGAAGTGCCCCAACGAGACGTCGACGCGTTGGCTGCGGAATTGGGTTTGCTGGGCACAATCAGCCAGGCCGCACTCGACGACAAGCGTTTCGTCCTGACATTGAGCACCAGCGAAAAATTGGACGACATCGTCGCCATTTGCTCTTTCGTGCTGGATCCGGACGACCTCAAAATTACCGAGGAAACGTCCGCGGCAGACGCACAGCCTGAGGCTGAAACCGGCGCAGCATTAGCCGCGCCCGACACGGAACCAGGCTATGGGTTCTTCGAACCGATGAAATCCGAAATCGCGAAAAAAGAAGTTTCCGCCGGCGAAAACGCTGCCGCCGGCGCCGTGCGTCAAACCGATCATCCGGCAGATGCCGAAACCCCGGTATCCGTCGAAGGCAAGCCGTTTGGCCGACGTGCCGCAGACAAAGTGCCGTCCACCCAGGAATCGTCATCGATCCGCGTCGGCATTGAAAAAGTGGATCAGCTCATCAACCTGGTTGGCGAGCTGGTGATTACCCAGGCCATGATCGAGCAGCGTACCGGCTCGCTCGACCCGATCCTGCATGAGCGCCTATTGAATAGCGTCGGTCAGCTGACCCGGAATACACGGGATTTGCAGGAAGCGGTGATGTCCATCCGCATGATGCCGATGGATTATGTGTTCTCGCGCTTTCCGCGCATGGTGCGCGATCTGGCTGCCAAGCTGGGCAAAAAAGTTGAATTCATTACGCGTGGTGCAGCGACAGAACTGGACAAGGGTTTGATCGAACGCATCGTTGATCCACTCACCCATCTGGTCCGCAATAGCGTTGATCATGGTATCGAAATGCCCGATGTGCGACGCGCCTCAGGCAAAGAAGAAGCCGGCAAGCTTATCCTTTCTGCGGCGCATCAGGGCGGCAATATTGTGATCGAGGTGAGTGACGATGGTGCAGGCCTGAATCGCGAAAGAATTCTGGCCAAGGCAAAGCAGCAGGGCTTGCCGGTGTCGGACGCAATGCCGGACACGGAGGTCTGGCAGCTTATCTTCGCTCCGGGTTTTTCCACTGCCGAAACCGTGACCGACGTTTCCGGCCGCGGTGTGGGCATGGATGTGGTCAAACGCAACATCATGGCCATGGGCGGCACCGTGGAAATCCGCTCCGCCAAGGGCTTCGGCACTACCATGGCGATCTCGCTGCCGCT
>JANMKH010000101.1:0-4703 GCA_031371965.1 Sulfuriferula sp. | reverse complement strand
ATACGCAATGAAACCCGGCAAATTCAACAAGTTGGCGAACAGTCGTGATACCATTTCTGAAAAGAACCGGATGAGAGGGATACCAGTGCAGGAAGGTCCACGCAAGACAACGAATACTGTGGGATGGAAGTGGCTACCACTACTTGCTACCTTCATGCTGGCGGGTTGCGTGCCCCAGGCCGTGATTCAGCCTTCGCAAGGGCATATCCAGCAATCCTCGCAGCCTGCCATCAGGCCTGCCGACATCCCGCCGCTGGTCAAGACAATCCCCTATCTGCCATCGCCCAAGTCCGAGATCCGCGAGCCCACCTACACGATCGTGGTGGATAACGTAGCGGTGAAAGATTTGCTGTTTTCTCTGGCGCGGGATACTAAAAAGAATATCGACATCGGTACCGGCATCACCGGCAATGTCACGTTGAACGCCGTGAACGAACCTCTCCCTGCCATCCTCGAACGTATTGCGCGACAGACCAACATCCGCTACCGGATGGACGGCAACACCTTGTCGATCATGCCCGATACGCCTTATCTGAAAACCTACAAAGTCGATTACGTCAACCTGTCGCGCAACACCACCTCCAGCATTGGCGTGGCCGCGCAGATTGCCAGTACCGGCAGCGGCGCCGTCGGCGCGGCGGCGAGCAGCAGCGCTCAAGGTGGCAACAGCTCCTCCACTACGGTAGATAGCCAATCCAATAACAACTTCTGGGATGTACTGACCGACAATCTGCGTGCGATCCTGACTTCCACGCGTGCCGCCAGCCAGCGTGCCGAGGACAAATCCGCCCGCCTCGATGCGGAGCGCAATGCCCGCGCCGATCGGCTGGAACAAGCACAAGCTGTAGCACGGGCTGGAGCAGCTGCAACCACTTTGTACAAGGAAGTATTCAACAACACCTCTTCTTCACTGTTACATGACAGCAAAAACGATGTCATCGTCAATCCGGTCGCCGGCACCGTCAGTATTCTGGGCAATGAGCGCCAGCAACAAGTCGTCAAGCAATATCTCGACAGGGTAGGCCAGTCTTCGCAGCGCCAGGTATTGATCGAAGCGACCATCGTCGAGGTCAACCTCAATGATCAGTATCACGCGGGTATCGATTGGTCCCAAATGGCCAATGCCGGCAACGGGCTTTTCGTCACTACCCCGGCCAGTCCCAACAATCTGGCAGGCGCACTCCAGCCATTCATTAATATTGGTTACCGGGGTCCAAACATAACCGGCGCCATCAACCTGCTGGAATCTTTCGGCAATGTGCGGGTTCTATCCAGCCCCAAACTGATGGCGCTGAACAACCAGACGGCACTGCTCAAGGTCGTGGATAACCTGGTCTATTTCAGCGTACAAGCCCAGCAAGGCACCTTGTCCTCAACCGGCACGCCGCTGCAGCCCACCACTTTCACCACCACTGCCAAGACAGTGCCGGTGGGACTAGTGATGAGCCTCACCCCGCAGATTTCCGAAAACGGCATGGTCACGCTGGATGTACGCCCCACCATCTCGCGCAAGATCAGCGATGTGAGCGATCCCAATCCCGGTTTGCCCGCTGCGACACCCAACAAAATCCCGGTGATCCAGGTACGCGAAATGGAATCGGTGTTGCAAATCCGCAGCGGCCAAACTGTCATCCTCGGTGGTCTGATGCAGGATGACAGCGATCGTGCCCGCGACGGCATTCCGGTATTGTCGCGTCCGCAAGGTATCGGCGCCTTGTTCGGCCAGCAGGAACGTAATGTCCGACAGACAGAACTGGTGATTTTCCTGCGTCCCACGGTCATTACCAATCCATCGCTGGATAGCGATGAACTCAAGTTCTATAAACGCTATCTGCCCAGCGCCAATGCGATTCCCGAGCAATGGCATAACGGCGCAGACGCAGCCGGAGATCCCCAGTGAGCCTCCTGCTCAAGGCCTTGAAACAGGCCGGCGACAAGTCTGCGGGCGCGGCTCGCAACCCGTCTGCGACGCTGGCCGATTCGCTGTCGCTTGAACCCATCAGTGGGCCTGCATCTGACGGCATCCCTTACGCGGGCAGAGAAAATGCCACGCCCAGGTTCAGCTCGGCCCAGGCTGCCTGGTACACGCCATGGCTGTCGGGCCAGCGTTCAATAGTGCCGGTAATAGCGGTGTTAGCCGCCTTGTTCATGCTGATTTACGGTGCATTCGTCTATTGGCAGACCCGTACGCCATCCGCACAGGCGATTGCTCTTCCGCAGCGCAGCACTGCGCCTGTCACCATATCGCCCGTTACCGCGCCCACCCCGCCCGCTGCTGCCCCCAGCCAGGCGCCCGTTCCCGCCTTGCCCGAAATCCAGCCCACCATACAGCCTGCACCAGCCGCTGTGCCCACCCCCCCGATCAAGACCAACCCCATACCGCAGTGGGGTAGCGGCGATGTGATACGTGATACCTTGCCCACCGAGCATAAACAGACTGCGGTGGCCGCACGCGGCACCTATAAACCGTTGCCATTTGCAATGCAGACCGGGCACATTAATCCACAACTTCAGGACGCCTATCAGGCATACCAGGCCGGGCGCACACGCGAAGCGCGCAGCTTGTATCTGCAAATTCCTGACGGCGAGCGCAATGTGGATGTGCAACTCGGCCTGGCCGCCATCGCTTTGCGTGACAACAATACTCCTGCGGCTGCCCATTATTACCAGCGCGTACTGGAACTAGATCCGCGCAATACTACTGCAAACAGCGCCTTGATCAACATGATGGGCGACGCCGATCCGAACGCTTCGGAGCAGCGCCTGAAAACACTCATCGCCAGCCAGCCGTCTGCGCAATTGTATTTTTCGTTGGGTAATCTGTATGCCGGGCAAGCGCGTTGGCCGGATGCCGAGCAGGCGTACTTCGAAGCGTATCAAAAGAATCCTGCCAATGCCGATTACGCCTACAATCTCGCGGTAAGTCTGGAACATATCAATCAAAGCAAACCCGCACTCAATTACTACCAAAAGGCGCGCGACCTGATGCAGCCGGGCAATGTCCAGTTTGACCCGGTGCGCCTGGATGCGCGCATCAACCAACTCAAAGCGCGGCAGGAATAAGTTTGGCGGAAGCACGCAAAACTCTGCGTCTGGGTGAAATGCTGGTGCAGCAAGGGCTGATCACCCTGGATCAGTTACGTATCGCGCTCAAGGAACAGCAACACACCAACCTGCCGCTCGGACGCCTGCTGGTCAAACTCGGTTTCATCACCGAGGCCGTGATCCGCGACCAGCTCGCCCACACTATCGGCCAGACCAGCCTCGATCTCGCCAATGTGGTGGCCGACCCGGAAGCGCTCAAACTGATATCGGAAGATTTCGCGCGCCGCCATCACCTGCTGCCCATCGCCTTTGATGCGCTGCGTCAGGTACTGGTCGTCGCCATTACCGACATGTTCAATGTGGTGGCGCTGGATCACCTGCGCGCGCTGCTGGGCGCGGGTGTCGAGGTGGATACGGTACTGTCGGGCGAAGCACAGCTGCTCGAGGCGATCGACAATTTCTACGGTTTCGAGCTGTCGGTGGACGGCATTCTGCGCGAAATCGAAACCGGCGAGGTGGACTATCAGAGCCTTGCCATGGACACCGAGGAATATACCCAGCCGGTGGTGCGGCTGGTCGGCTCGCTGCTGGTGGACGCGGTCAAGCGTGGCGCATCGGACATTCACTTCGAGCCGGAGCAAGCGTTCCTGCGCATTCGTTATCGTATCGACGGCGTGCTGGAGCAGGTGCGCTCCCTGCACAAGAGTTATTGGCCCGGCATCGCAGTCCGCCTCAAGGTCATTTCCGGCATGAATATCGCCGAAAATCGTGCCCCGCAGGACGGGCGGCTGTCGCTCACCTTGCACGGGCGACCGATTGATTTCCGTGTTTCCAGCCAGCCCACCATCCACGGCGAGAACATTGTGCTACGCGTGCTGGACCGGGAAAAATCCATTATCCCGCTGGCCAACATGGATCTGCCAACCGATACCCATACTACGTTACAGGCCATGATGGCGCGGCCGGAAGGCATACTCATCATCACCGGCCCGACCGGCTCCGGCAAGACGACTACGCTGTATTCGCTGCTCACTCACCGCAATGACGAAACCGTCAACATCATGACCCTGGAAGACCCGGTGGAATACCCGGTCACGCTGATGCGCCAGACCTCGGTCAATGAAACGCTCAAGCTGGATTTCGCCAACGGCATCCGCTCCATCATGCGCCAGGACCCGGACATCATTCTGGTGGGCGAGATTCGCGACCGCGACACCGCGGAGATGGCATTCCGCGCCGCCATGACCGGTCACCAGGTATTCACCACCCTGCATACCAACTCCGCACTGGGCGCATTTCCGCGCCTGCTGGACATCGGCATCGTACCCGACATCATGGCCGGCAATATCATCGGTGTAGTAGCGCAGCGCCTGGTGCGCGTGCTGTGCCCGCACTGCCGGGCGGCTTACATACCCGACGTCAACGAACAAAACCTGCTGGGCTGGCGCGCCAATGATCACGCGCCGATTTATCGCGCCGTGGGTTGCCCGGCCTGCAATAACAAAGGCTATCGCGGACGCATGGCATTAATGGAACTGTTACGCATGGATAGCGAACTCGACGACCTGGTCGGGCGCCGCGCCAGTCACCGCGAAATCCACAACGCAGCCGTGGAACGGGGCTACCGCAGCCTGGCCCTGGACGGTATCAGCCGCGTG
>JANMKH010000080.1:0-13513 GCA_031371965.1 Sulfuriferula sp. | reverse complement strand
AGCCGTTCGTAGGCATCGAGCATTACCTTGTGTGCTGAACGCTCCATGAATGGCGCATCGAGAGCAGGTATTTTGATTGCCATACCGTTCTGGATAGCTTGCGCCAGGTCGTGCTGCTCCAGGTGACGTTTTTTGGTCGCTGAGCGATTGGCAAACACGAATCGAGTTTGCGAAATGTTTGACCAGACCAACTGGTGAGGTACCTGGATGCCCTGCTGTTCCAAGGACAGCCAATCCCCTTTATGTAGCTGACGGATTTCTGCGTCGCTTGGGTTGTTTTTGCTTGCGGCATTGGAGTGATCCGAGCCATGGAACTGAAATTCGATGGGCTGTTTCCCCTGTAGTTGTTTTGACAAACTTTGCGTGATCTCTTCGATGGCGTCTTCGTTGTACAGTATTTCTTTCAGCTTTTCAGAGATATAGGTGACAAGGATTTGAATTTTTTTTACGTCGATTCCTGCGATGACCACATCTGGAGCAAGTAATTCGAGCAAGTTATCCAGGAGCGCCAGGGCGTGTTGGTGTTCCGTGCTGTCCTGGCCTTCGCGCAGGGAAGTCAATTGAAGATAATGGCGCCAACCTGCATCGAGTAAAAACAGAATAATTTTCGGCACCATTTTGCCGTCCAGGGATGAACGAATTTTCTGTTCAACCTGATCTCGAACCAGATAGATTTTTTCTCCACCTTCACTGATCAGTTGAATCCGGTTTGCGTTTTTTTTCCGGACATTTTCGATGGGTTTAAGCAGATTCGCCAATATCCCATTGACTTCGTCGAAGACGGCGGGGCTGGTCTCATAATTGTCTACTATGCGGTTGGCCAATTGATGCAAGAGCTTGAGCAGTTTGGGATCGAAAATTTTCCCAAAATCATCGGCGGCCACGTAGTAGCGCTCGAACAGGTTTACCGTATGGCGGGCAGGATGCGCATCTGATTCCAGAAATTTTTCATCCAGCAAAGCCAGCTTGAGCAGCGGCACCTCAAGCTTCTTGAGTATGGTACGAATGTCCGAACCTAGCGCATCGTCGGCAAGGGGTTTACTGACCAGCGCGTCAAAAAGACGAATGGCTTGAAAGTATTTATCCTTGCTGGTTTCGCTGTCATCGAGCTGCGGCAACTCCGTAGTCAGCCGCCGCTTGATTGAAATATGATCGTTCTGTTCGGCCCCGTTGCTCTGCCGAAGCGTGACGTTATCCAGCACATCGAGTATCTGTTTCAGATTGGCTCTACCCTCAAGGATACTGACGTCCGAAGAAGGTTGTATGCCATATTTAGGGTTATATTCCTGTGTGTGGTGAGCAGCATTGAACAGGCTGTTCATCGCTGGTATCAGGCTATTCGTGCGGTTGGCAGGTGCGTCTGTCCAACCCGGCTGGCCGCCGAAAACGGAATGGCCGGCCGGTGTTTTGAATTCCGTTTTAGGATTGCTCAAGTACTGGAGCAGATTGTCCAGTTTGTATTCCGGTTGCTCGTTGTCGGAGGCGTCTGAAGCCGTGCCCGCTGGGTGCCGGGTGGATGCAGGTGCGCTCTCCAGATCGGATTCCGGCTCCTCTCGGCCCCGATTTTTTATGTTATCGAAATCTTTTGTTTTCTGAGCCATTGCACTGTCTTGCGCGGTGGCGATTTTTGCATTTCTGATCGATGGCACGAATGCGACAGCCTCGTTTAAGCCTTGATAAAATTGTTCAAAAGAACGCGACAGTGATTCAAAAAAAGCCTTGTACAGGACAGCTCTGATCTGATTGGTCAGCTTGATATCTGATATGGCTTTGCGAAAAGTTTGAAAGATGAAATATGGGCCATATGGATTATCGTGCGCGGTGGCAGCTTTGGAAGCCAGCACCTTATATCGTATTTCAAAATTTTCTATTGCGGATTGATGTTCAAAACCCAATTCATTGATCACTTGGGAGACATTTAGCCAGTCCTCAAAGTCGTCAATATCGACCAGTGATAATTTTTCGCTTCGTTGTTGATCCGGTGAAGTGGGCCGCTGATCGAATAACTGCAGGAGATATGACGCACCAAGAAATGCCTGCTCGATTTCTGTGCGTCGGGAGGAAAGCAGAGGATAGAGGGTTTGGATGAATCTGATCGCGGTGAAATCAGAGATATTACTGGCAGCTAGAACCAGTTTGTTATCCACGGTTTCAAAAAAATTCTGGATTGTCTCTTTGATGAATACATGAAATTGCTCGTGACATGAGACATTAGCCGCATCCAGCTGGTGTTGCGGAAAGGCATGCGTAGAAATCGATACAGTGTCCGATGCGCTTTCTTTGGCTATTCGTGTCAAGTCAAGGAACGCATTGATCGGGAAGTTTTCTACGGCGATTCCCAGCGAATTCTGGTGAATCCTTACGACATTCCCCGCGAGTCGATATACATCCGCACCTGTCAGATCCGGACGAAATTCAATAGTGACTGCCTGATCTTGCAGTTGGGCAACGGATGCGAGATTTGTACTGGGTTCCGTTAAGGAGACGAGAATACCTTTAGGGCAAAAGTCATTGATCTCGCATTGGAATAGCCCAGCCCAGCTATTTTTAAGAATTGCGGGTTGCAATACCCAGAATCGCTTGTATTGGCGTCTTTCAGCAGATCGATTCATAAGTAATCGGTACCAGAAAGTAAGTTGCTCTCGCCTAAATTAACGTTTTTTTTACACGCAGTCACTAATATCTTGTCCTGTCCCATTGAGCTTGATTTTTTATGTGGATTTGTCTGTGACTTTTACCAGGGCGCTTCCTCGCGCCAGGCGGACGCTGAGGGATTCATCAATGCGAATTTGATCGCTACCATGAACAATATCGCCATGCTCATTTTGCACAATACTGTAACCGCGTTGGAGCACCGCTTCCGGGTTGAGGTGAGTCAGGTGGCTGCCTAGGCGGGCGGTATTCTGTCGAGTATGGGTGAGGTGCAGGTGCATGGCCCGTACCAGTCCGGCAGCTTGGGTAGCAAGCACACGCTGCCAGGTGGTGAAGTTGGGACGCGCCTGCTGCAGTCGCCGGGCGAGTACACGATGGTGCCAGTTGCGCCGTTCCTGTGCGGTTGCCATCGCCTGATGCAGGCGCTGGTTGAGGCTGCCAAGGGCGGCTTGGCGGGCTTCCAGTCTACGCCCCGGATGAATGAGTCGACGTGTCAGGTAGTCCAGTTGCTGGCTGTGGGTATCAAGTCGATGTCGTATCTGACGCAGCAGTCTGGCCTGGTTTAGCGCTAATTTGTGAATCAGGTCGGTGCGCTGGGGGCTGACCAGTTCTGCCGCCGCCGTGGGGGTTGGGGCGCGCAGGTCGGCAGCGAAATCGGCGATGGTGAAGTCGGTTTCGTGGCCGATACCGCACACGATGGGAATGGGGCTGGCGACTATCGTACGCGCCACGATTTCTTCGTTAAACGGCCAAAGGTCCTCAATGCTGCCACCACCCCGGCACAAAATCAGTACATCGCATTCGGCTCTTCGATAAGCGTTTTGCAGTGCGGCCACGATTTGTGGCGCGGCATCCACTCCCTGAACTGGTGTGGGGTAGAGCACTACCGGCAAACCTGGCATGCGGCGTTTGAGGGTGGTGAGCACATCGCGTAATGCTGCTGCCTGGAGCGAGGTGACAACACCAATACGCTGCGGGAAGGGAGGCAAACTGCGTTTGCGAGCTGACTCAAACAGACCTTCTCGCTCCAATTTGCCCTTGAGTTGTTCGAACGCTTCGAACAACGCACCCAGTCCGGCGCGGCGCAGAGTATCCACCTGTAGCTGAAATTCGCCGCGCGCTTCATATAGCGTGGGCGTGGCACGTACTTCCACCTGCATCCCGTTATCCGGCTGCCAGTCGATAAACTGGTTGCGCCCGCGAAACATGACGCAGCGTACCTGGGCGCTGGCGTCTTTGAGCGAAAAATACCAATGCCCCGAGGCGGCCCGCGTGAGGTTGGAAATTTCACCCGCGATCCAGGTCAGCGGTAGCGTTTGTTCTAGCATTTCGCGTGCCAGACGATTGAGCGCACTGACACTTAACACGGGCTGGGTGGGAGGAGAAAACAGGGGGGTGATCATGTTTTTGTCAAGAAGTTCTTCCACAGTCACAAGAATTTAACATGAGCGTTGAGCTTAGTGGGTTGATGCAATAGGTGTTTTTAATAACGATATGTTTTTAAATGAAAATTTTTCGATTAAAAATACAGCGACGGATAAAATTTCTTTATCTGCGGGCAACTTAGGGGGGTGCTGAACAGGTTACCCACAAAGTTATCCACAGCTTTTGTGGGCAACTTGAAAAAACGCTTATGAGCGGGTAAGTTAGCCTTCTCTTTGCAGTTGTATTATGAGCAATATGCGCTAAGCAGAGCAAATTGGAAATGGCAATACCGATACTTCTGCTACGACCCTTGCTGAAACTGGCTTGCCGAGCTAAAGTGACGCACGTTTTCGATTCCGGGAGTTCATGCGTGTTAGCGATTATTGAAGCAGCGGGTTGGCCGATCTGGCCGCTGATTTTAGCCTCTGTGCTGACGCTTGCCATCATCATTGAGCGTTTCATCTCTTTGCGTCATAAAGAAGTTGCACCACGTGGCCTGCTTGAGGGTGTAATCCAGGAATACCGCAAGCAAGGTGTTACTGAGGAAATGCTGGACCGTTTGTCCATGGGTTCACACTTGGCGCGTATTTTTGGCGCGGGTTTACGCAACGCAAAAGCGCCCCGTGAGGTCATGAAAGAGTCCATCGAGGAAGCCGGGCGCGCGGCAGCCCACGATCTTGAACGTTTTCTCACTGCACTGGGCACGATTGCCTCGATTGCGCCTTTGCTGGGACTGCTCGGCACGGTGATCGGCATGGTGGAAATATTCGGTGCGCAAACGCCATCTGGTGGAAACCCGGCAGTACTGGCACATGGTATTTCAATTGCTCTATACAACACTGCGTTTGGTTTGATCGTGGCAATCCCCAGCATGATTTTCTATCGTTTTTTTCGCACCCGTGTAGAAGCCCTGGTGGTTGAGATGGAACAACAGGCCATCAAGCTGGTGGAAATGGTGCATGGTGATCGGAAATGAATTTTCAGCGCGGCCAACATCGGGATGAACCGGAAATCAATTTGATTCCGATGATCGATGTGTTGCTGGTGATTTTGATTTTTTTGATGGTGACCACGACCTACGCAAAATTCTCGGAACTGCAAATCAATCTTCCTCAGGCGGCGGGTGAACCAGCCAAGGAAAAACCGGCTCAAATCAATGTAGCCGTCGATGCCGCAGGAAATTACCAGATCAATAATGCCACAGTGAATTTCGCCAATGTAGCGAGTTTATCCGACGCCCTTAAAAAAGCGGCAAGCGGTGCAACTGCTCCGGTGATTGTTATAAATGCCGACGCCAAAGCCAACTATCAGTCAGTAATCAATGTGATGGAAGCCGCGCGTGAAGCGGGCTTGGTGCGCGTCACCTTTGCTACCGAACGGGGCCAAATCCGTTAATTTTCCTGGCTGGCTACTGCCAGCCGATGTTTCCCCATTCCCATGAGTCATCCTGCAGCCAAATCCTGGTCCGACCCCTTTGGCAGCAACCGCCTTGGCCTGTGGCTGGCCGATCGGCGCGACCGCAAGGCAGGATTGTTGCACCGCGTTGCTGCCCGGTGGGGCTGGTTAAAACCAATGGGTGAACGCGGCAAGGTGGTGTGGATCATCGCCGGGGCGGAACGCGACAGCGTGCGCCTGGCAGTCGAACTGCTGCGCGCCATCCGGGCGCGGCGGCTGGATATTCGCCTGGTACTGACTTACGAGCATGAATACCCGGAACTGCTGGCGTTACTGGATGATTGCGACAAGACGGGATGGGGGTATGCGCCGTGCGATCATCCCAAGGCAATCGCGCGGGTACTCGAGCGCTTCGAGCCATATGGCGTGGTGTTGGTAGATACCCGGCCGCGGCCGAATTTACTGGCGGCGCTGGCGGGTCAGGCACATTTTCTGGCGGTGAATGTTCCCGGTCAAATCGATATCGCTTGCGAGCGTGTCTATGCGAGCAATGAATCTGCTACCGCGATCCACCAGGCCCCCGTCGCTGACATGCAGGCAATCCTGACCGAGGCGCAGGTCGATCCCAATTTCAAATCGCTGGTTAATGGCAATGCTGAACGCCACTTGTGGTGGCTGCATGGCGCCAGCCCCGGCGCTGCGGATGAACTGGCGCAGGCGCTCTTCGCCCACGCTCCGCAAGATATTCTATTTGTCAGTGGTGAACGTCCGCAGACGGCTGTGATCGCGATGAGTAGCTGGAACCGTGAACCTCCTGCGGGTGGCAGCGTGTTATGGGTGGATGACAACAAATGGTTGCCGGGAATTGCTGCCGCGGTGACGGCAGCCCATCTGGCGCGGTTTGATGCGGTGGTGTTGTGGCAGGCCATGGCGGGCGGTGCGGCATTGTCGCGTGCCCCCGGAATGATGCTGCCCAAAGCCGCATTGGCGGAAGCCGTGCCGGAGATGGCGGATATCGCCGCGTTATGGTTCAGCTACCGGGATGCTCCCATTGCCGCTCGCAATAAAGCCGACACTGCACGGCGTATGTTTTGGCAGGAGCGACGGCTGGCGGAATCGGTGAGCCGCGAACTGGTGGAACGGGTATTTGAATGGTGAGTACCTGGATCACGCGGCAGTGGCAGGGCACTACGCCCTGGCATGTGTTGCTGATTCCTTTGAGTTGGGTGTTTGGTCTGGCGGCTGCCTTGCGCAGGCAGTTATATCGGCGTGGCATACTGCGCGCTCTAAAGTTGCCGGTGCCAGTCATCGTGATCGGCAATATCAACGCCGGGGGCACCGGCAAAACACCGCTGGTCGCCTGGCTGGCGCAGGAATTGGTAGCGGGTGGCTGGCATCCTGGTGTGATCAGTCGCGGCTATGGAGGGAGTACCCATATTCCGCAGCAGGTAGGCATACACAGCGATGCGGCGCACGTCGGTGATGAACCCGTGTTGCTGGCAAACATGCTCAAGTGCCCGGTATGGGTAGGGCGCGACCGTCCTGCCGCAGGACGTGCCTTGCTGCTTGCCCATCCTCAAGTGAATGTGCTGATTTCCGACGACGGCTTGCAGCATTATCGTCTGGCGCGCGATATGGAAATCGCCGTGGTGGACGGGGTGCGCGGTTTTGGCAATGGCCGCTTGCTGCCGGCGGGCCCGCTGCGCGAGCCAGTGGTCAGGTTGGGTGCCGTGGATGCCATCGTAGTGAACCAGCCCGAGACGGCGCAGCTGAATTTGCCAGCGCTGCTACCCGTTTATTCGATGCACATGGAAGGCGCGAGTCTTGTGAACCTCGCGGATCCTTCGCGTAGTGTGAGTGCGGCAGAATTGGCCGGGCAGGAAATTCATGCCGTAGCCGGCATCGGTCATCCGCAGCGCTTTTTTGACCAGATTGCTGGCTTGGGCATCAGCGCCCAGTGTCATATTTTCCCTGACCATCATGTCTATCGGGTCGCCGATCTGGCTTACCCTGGCCAGATACTGATGACCAGTAAAGATGCGGTAAAATGTAGCGCATTCGCGCATCAAAACATGTGGGCGCTACCGGTACAGGCGTCCATACAACCCGACCTGATCGGGCTCGTGCTCAACAAACTAGGAAAACGCCATGGATAGCAAACTGCTGGATATTCTTGTCTGCCCGCTGTGCAAGGGTCCGCTGGTCTATAAAAAAAACGAACAGGAACTGATCTGCAAGGCTGATCGTCTGGCTTTCCCAATCCGTGACGATATTCCGGTGATGCTGGAGGGCGAAGCGCGCAGGCTGGCAGAAACCGAAGAAGTCTGATGACAGATTTTATCGCCGTCATCCCGGCACGTTACGCTTCCACGCGGTTGCCGGCCAAACCGCTGGCAGATATAGCCGGCAAACCGATGGTGGTGCGGGTGGCGGAACGCGCAGCGCAGAGCGGCGCCAGTGCAGTATGGGTGGCCGCAGACGATGAGCGCATCATCACAGCGGTTAAGGAACACGGCTATCAGGTGCTGCTGACCTCGACTCATCATACGTCCGGCACGGATCGCCTGGCGGAAGTGATGGACATGCTGTCCTTGGATGATGACACCATCGTCGTCAACGTACAGGGTGATGAGCCATTGATTGATCCGGTGCTGATTCATGCCGTGGCGCGCGAGCTGCAGTTGCACCCGGAGGCGGTGATGGCGACCGCCTGCCATGCGATTCATGATTACGCGACACTGACCAATCCCAATGTCGTCAAGCTGGTCATGGACGCTGAAGGCTACGCGCTGTATTTCAGCCGTGCGCCGATTCCCTGGCCGCGCGATGCTTTTGCGGCGGGACAAAGCCTGCCGGATGGTCTGCCAGTGTTTCGCCATATTGGGCTGTATGCCTATCGGGCAGGTTTTCTTCGACAATACGCCGGGCTCACACCGGCACCCATCGAACGCTTTGAATCGCTGGAGCAGTTGCGCGTGTTGTGGCACGGCCACAAGATCAGCGTGGCAGTGAGCGAGTTGCCGGCACAGCCCGGCGTAGATACCGCTGAAGATCTCGCAATGGTGCGCCAGCTGTGGGTTTGAAACTGGTTTTATGTTTGAATAAAAAAAATTGACTGTTCAAGTCGGCCCTAAATCCAATACCCTCTTGGGCTGTCATAGAAAATAAATCATGGAGTGAGAGAAGAGATGAGACTGATCCTGTTGGGCGGCCCCGGTGCGGGCAAAGGTACACAAGCCAATTACATCAAGGAACGCTACGGCATCCCGCAGATTTCCACAGGCGACATGCTGCGCGCGGCGATAGCCGCCGGCACCGAAATGGGCAAAGCCGCCAAGGCGGTGATGGATGCCGGCCAACTGGTCTCGGACGATATCATCATCGGTCTGGTGAAAGATCGCATCAAGCAGGCTGATTGCGCCAAGGGTTTTCTGTTTGACGGGTTTCCGCGCACCATCCCTCAGGCTGAAGCAATGAAGGCCGCTGGAGTACCGATTGATTACGTGGTCGAAATCGACGTGCCGGATGAAGAAATCGTCAAGCGCATGTCGGGGCGCCGCGTCCATCCGGCTTCGGGGCGCACTTATCATGTGGTATTCAATCCGCCCAAAGTCGCCGGCAAGGATGATACAACCGGTGAAGATCTGATCCAGCGCGACGATGACACCGAAGAAACCGTTAAAAAACGCCTCGATGTTTATCACGCGCAGACCGAACCGTTGGTGGCTTACTACTCCAAGTGGGCGGCAGGTGGTGCGGCGGGGGCGCCGAAATACGTGAAGGTGACAGGTACCGGCAAAGTGGAAGGGATTCGCGATTCCATTTTCCAGGCATTGGGTTAAACCTTCATGGGAAACACTATCGCGGATTTCAGCGATACCGAACGCAGCATCGTGGAGAGCGCTGTCAAGGAGCGCTACGGGCACGATGTGCCAGTGGATGTCGCTGACACCGAACTGCGCATGTACCCGGAAGACCGCGAACTGACCACCTGCCCGTGCCTGTTCTGGAAACAGCGTGATTGCAGTTTTGCGATCGCCAAGGTGGGCGAAGGACGCTTCCGCAGTATGTTTTTCTACCGGGTGCATCAGATGTTCGGCACCGGGCGCGAGGAATACGATGACCTCGGCGATTGTGTGCTGGTATTGCTGAGAGTGCAGGCCGACCACGAAAAAGAACAGGCCGGTGTAACTTCAGGAAAAACCGGTAAGGACATCAGTTAAAACCATACGCCAGCAGGGCAACCCGCTGGCGTTTTTATTTTTGGATGGAGAAAACATAAATGGCGAAAAAAAATGCCTTCTACGCGCAATCTGGCGGCGTCACCGCAGTCATCAATGCATCGGCCTGCGGCGTGATTCAAACCGCGCGCAAGCACAAGGACAAGATCGGCAAGGTCTATGCAGGCCGCAACGGCATTATCGGTGCACTGACCGAAGACCTGATCGATACCAGCAAGGAAACCGATGCGGCCATTGCAGCGCTGCGCTCCACGCCCTCCGGGGCGTTCGGCTCGTGCCGCTTCAAGCTGAAAAGCCTGGAAGCCAACAAGCGCGAATATGCGCGCCTGATTGAGGTGTTCAAGGCGCACAACATCGGCTATTTCTTTTACAACGGCGGCGGCGATTCCGCCGATACCTGTTACAAGGTCTCACAGTTGTCCGAATCCATGGGCTACCCGATCCAGGCCATCCACGTGCCCAAGACCGTGGACAACGACCTGCCCATTACCGACTGCTGCCCCGGTTTCGGCTCGGTAGCCAAGTACATTGCCGTGTCTACGCTGGAAGCTTCCTACGATGTGCGCTCCATGGCCAAGACTTCGACCAAGGTATTCGTGATCGAGGTGATGGGTCGCCACGCCGGCTGGATTGCGGCAGCGGGCGGCCTGGTGGCAGATCAAGGTATCCCGGTGGTAATTCTGTTCCCGGAAATAGAATTCGATCAGAAAAAGTTTCTCGCAGCGGTGAAGAAAAAGGTCGAGGAATTCGGCTACTGCACGATTGTGGTGTCCGAGGGTTGCCACTATCCCGACGGCAAGTTTCTCGCCGAGCAGGGTAGCCGCGATGCCTTCGGTCATGCCCAGTTGGGTGGCGCTGCACCGGTAGTGGCCAATATGATCAAGGAAGCGCACGGTTACAAGTTCCACTGGGCGGTGGCGGATTACCTGCAACGTTCGGCGCGGCACATCGCCTCCAAGACCGATGTGAAACAGGCTTACGAGTTGGGTAAAAAGGCCGTTGAGCTGGCCATCAAGGGGCACAATTCGGTGATGCCGACGGTGGATCGTATCTCCGATTCGCCCTACAAATACAAGATCGGCATGGCGCCCCTGTCCAAGGTCGCCAACGTCGAGAAATTCATGCCGCGCGACTTCATCAGCAAGGATGGCTACGGGATTACCGAAAAATGCCGCCGTTACCTGGCGCCGCTGATTCAGGGCGAGGACTATCCCAAATATGAAAACGGTCTGCCGCTATATGTGACATTGAAAAATGTGGCGGTGGCGAAAAAACTGAAGCCGTTTTCTATTTGATGCGCACACAGCTCTAAGCCTCCCAAACCCGCGATGACCCTAGACCGCGCGCGCCAGTTACTTGCCGTTCAGGCCGATTTTGGCGGCTTTTATAACGGCAATTCCGCCAAGCTCATCCTCTCGGAAGTGCAGCGCGAGCATGGTCAGGAGGCGGTCGATCAATTAATACAGGAGTTGAATCTCACCGAAATTTTCGGCTTTGAGCCGGGTATGCGTTTTGAGGGTGGTCTTGCCATCGGCAAGCCGTACTGAAAAAATAAAAAGTTGCAAGGCAATGAGCCGGCCGGAACAGGCTCCGATTTGCACAAGTAGTCCAAGGAGGGATGAAGTATGTCGGATGGTCTAGTATTGGCGCTCGCTTGCGCTGTTTTTGCCATAATCTATGGCTTGGTTTCCATTAAATGGGTGCTGGCAAAACCCACTGGAAACGAGCGCATGCGCGAAATTGCGGCGGCGATTCAGGAAGGCGCACAAGCCTATCTCAATCGTCAGTACCGCACCATAGGCATGGTGGGCGTGGTGTTGTTCGTGCTCATTTTTATCTTCCTCGGCAGACTCACTGCGGCAGGTTTTGCGCTAGGCGCGATACTCTCCGCCGCGGCAGGCTATATCGGCATGAATATCTCGGTGCGTGCCAACGTGCGTACCGCCGAAGCCGCGCGTGAAGGACTCAACCCGGCCTTGAAAGTGGCGTTCCGCAGCGGGGCGATTACCGGCATGCTGGTCGTAGGTCTGGGGCTGTTGGGAGTGGCGGGCTTTTATGCGTTCCTCGCGGCGATCACCCCAGTGGGTGAAGTCGTCAACATTTCTCCGCTGATCGGTCTGGGCTTTGGTGGCTCGCTGATTTCCATTTTTGCGCGGCTGGGTGGCGGCATTTTCACCAAGGGTGCGGATGTGGGCGCCGATTTGGTCGGCAAAGTGGAAGCAGGCATCCCCGAAGATGACCCGCGCAACCCGGCAGTCATCGCCGACAACGTGGGCGACAACGTAGGCGATTGCACCGGCATGGCCGCCGACCTGTTCGAGACCTACGCCGTGACCATCATCGCCACCATGTTGCTGGGTGGACTGATACTGCATACCGCAGGTACTGGCGCGATGATTTATCCGCTGGTATTGGGCGGCGTGTCCATCGTCGCCTCGGTGATCGGCACGTTTTTCGTCAATGCACGGGAAGGCGGCAAAATCATGAATGCCCTCTACCGCGGGTTGATTGTGTCAGGCGTGTTGGCAGCCATAGCGTTTTACCCGGTCACGCAGTGGCTGATGGCCGACAATGGCAGCTACAGCGTAATGAGCCTGTATCTGTGTGGTCTGGTCGGCTTGGGGTTAACTGCAGCAATGGTGCTGATTACCGAGTACTACACCGCCACTGAATACGCACCGGTACGCCATATCGCCCAGGCTTCCACCACAGGCCACGGGACCAACGTGATCGCCGGGCTGGGCGTGTCGATGCGCTCTACCGCTGCACCCGTTATGGCCGTGTGTGTGGCCATTCTCGTATCCTATCAACTGGCGGGTTTATATGGGATCGCCATTGCGGCTACCGGAATGTTGTCCATGACCGGCATCATCGTGGCGCTGGATGCTTATGGCCCTGTTACAGATAATGCAGGCGGTATCGCGGAAATGGCTGATTTACCTGACAGCGTGCGCGCGATTACCGATCCGCTGGATGCCGTGGGCAACACCACCAAAGCGGTCACCAAAGGCTATGCAATTGGTTCAGCCGGTCTGGCAGCGCTGGTGCTGTTTGCCGACTACACCCATACCTTGCAACACGCCGGCAAACTGGTGGACTTTTCCCTGTCCGACCCGGCGGTGATTATCGGCTTGTTCATTGGCGGCATGGTGCCGTACCTGTTCGGCGCCATGGGTATGGAGGCAGTGGGCCGTGCAGCCGGCAGCGTGGTGGTGGAAGTGCGGCGCCAGTTCAAGGAAATCCCCGGCATCATGGCGGGTACCGCCAAGCCGGATTATTCCAGAGCTGTGGATATGCTCACCCGTGCCGCGATCAAGGAAATGATGATTCCCTCGCTGCTGCCTGTCCTGGTGCCTATCGTTGTGGCGTTGGGCATGACGGCATTGATGGGACCGGGTGCCGGCACCAAGGCGCTGGGCGGCGTGCTGATGGGCTCCATCGTCACCGGTATATTCGTAGCCATTTCGATGACCACTGGCGGCGGCGCCTGGGATAACGCCAAGAAATATATCGAAGAGGGTAATTTCGGCGGCAAGGGCTCGGAAGCCCACAAGGCCGCGGTGACCGGCGATACCGTGGGTGACCCCTACAAGGACACAGCCGGCCCGGCTATTAATCCACTGATCAAGATCATCAACATTGTTGCGTTGCTGATTGTGCCGCTGCTGCATTAACCTCATCACTGTATGGATTGTGCTGCTGCAAGTCTCAGTGCAATCAACCTGAAAAGGCCAGACGTGAGTCTGGCCTTTTTGTTTTGGTTTGCATTGATCCTAGAAAAAGCAGTTGGTCCACGAAAC
>JANMKH010000075.1:0-2132 GCA_031371965.1 Sulfuriferula sp. | reverse complement strand
AATCTACCTGTGTTGCCTTGTGTTCGCCCTGTTGAGCCTGCCGGCACGCGCTGCACTCGATGCAAGCCAGTTGAGCAAGCTGGCGGCCGATGACAATGATGCCAAAGTGGCGGTGGTGAAATATCTGACCAGCCACCCCAGCCGCGAAGCGCAAGCCGTGCTCAATGCCATGGATAATGACGCGCTGTATCAGAATCAGGGACGCCTGCTGATCGTGCGCGATGATCAGGCGCTTGACGCCGCCACGCTGCAACCCCTGGGTCCGGTACCGGATAGCGCCGAATCCATCATTGTGAATAACCGGCTAAGAGGGGCGGTTCAAGGCGCCCTGTCTGCATTCAAGCTTTTTTCTTCCGACCTTGCGACGCGCCTTAAAGCAGCGCGCGATGTGAAGCAGGATCCGCGTCCCGAGCAGTTACCGCTGATACAACAAGCTTTGGCGAAGGAAACCAACCCTGAAGTTCGTCAGGATTTGCTGCTGGCACAGGCCAGCATCCAGATAGGCAGTACCAACGAAGCCGAGCGTCTGGCCGCGGTCAAGATACTCGGTGCAACCAACAATCCGGAAGTGCGTACCAAGCTGGCCGCCATGCTCATCCGGAGCAATGGCCAATACAATGAGGCCAGCCCGGTGGTGCGCGCTGCTGCGCAGCAGGCATTGAAAAGTATTGATCTGCGCGTCAGCCTGGCACGCGCTGCTGCCAGCCTGTTTTCCGGTTTGAGTCTGGGCAGCGTGCTATTGCTGGCAGCGCTCGGTCTGGCGATCACCTATGGCGTGATGGGTGTCATCAATATGGCGCACGGCGAGCTGCTGATGGTAGGAGCGTATGCCACCTATTTCGTGCAGGGCTGGTTTAAAGCGCACTTACCCCAGCATTTCGATTGGTATGTGCTGGCTGCACTGCCCATTGCATTTCTGGCTGCGGCTGGCGTGGGGATGGTGATGGAGCGGCTGGTGATCCGCCGCCTGTATGGGCGGCCACTGGAAACCTTGCTGGCGACCTGGGGTATCGGCCTGATCCTGATTCAACTGGCGCGCGTCAGCTTCGGCGCACAAAACGTCGATGTGGCGAATCCCAGCTGGTTATCCGGCGGGATCGAAATCATCCAGGACGTGGTGCTGCCGTGGAACCGCATCATCATCCTGGGTTTTTCCATGGCGGTTTTGGTCTTCATGAGTTTCCTGCTATCGCGTACCCGGCTGGGTTTGTTCATGCGCGCTGTGACGCAAAACCGTGCCATGGCCGGGGCGCTGGGCGTACCCACCGGCAGGGTGGATACGCTGGCGTTTGGACTTGGTGCCGGCATCGCCGGACTGGGTGGCGTGGCGCTATCGCAAATCAGCAATGTGGGGCCGGACATGGGGCAGGGCTATATCGTGGATTCGTTCATGGTGGTCGTGCTCGGCGGTGTCGGGCAAATCGCCGGTACGGTTTACGCTGCGCTGGGCCTGGGTATTGTCAACAAGCTGCTGGAATCCTGGTCGGGCGCGGTGATCGCGAAAATCGTTGTGCTGGTATTCATCATTCTGTTCATACAGAAACGCCCGCAGGGTCTGTTTGCCCTCAAGGGCAGATCAGTGGATTAAGGCCATGACAACTACCTATCGTTACTTTTCAAAATCGGTATGGCTGGCGATGGGCTTGCTGGTAGTCGGTTTATTGATCGTGTTGCCGATACTGCATCTGGGCGTGGACAAACACAGCTCGCTGTATGTATCCAGTTACGCCATTACGCTGATCGGCAAGATCATGTGCTATGCCATCGTGGCGCTGGCCATGGATCTGGTGTGGGGCTACGCAGGCATACTTTCGCTCGGCCAAGGGGTATTTTTCGCGCTGGGCGGTTATGCGTTCGGGATGTATCTGATGCGCGGCATCGGACAGGACGGCGTTTACCATGCCAATGTGCCCGACTTCATGGTATTCCTCGATTGGAAAACGCTGCCCTGGTTCTGGCACGGGACCGAACATTTCGCTTATAGCCTGCTGCTGGTGATCCTGGTGCCGGGGCTGCTGGCATTGATGTTCGGTTTCTTCGCGTTCCGTTCGCGTATCAAGGGCGTCTATCTGTCCATCATCACCCAGGCGCTGACTTTTGCGGCGATGCTGCTGTTTTTCCGCAATGAAACC
>JANMKH010000001.1:0-2295 GCA_031371965.1 Sulfuriferula sp. | reverse complement strand
GCAACTGCTGACGCGCGCGCTCGGCCTGCCCGCCAACAGCCTGCCCGCCGACAACATAGGCAACGCCCATCTGGCGGAACAGCGCACTGCGCTGCACATGATGAACGCGCTGTGGCGCGCCACCTTCGGCCACTACCTGATGGAGCTGTGGAACCCGGCGTACGTGGAAAAGGACGCAGACCGCCTGCTCACAACCCCGACGCTGTACAGTTTGCGCGAATACGCCATACGTTACCTGCGCCCGACCGGCGCGCTGCCGGTGCTGCGCGTCGGCAAGCAGCCCTACGGTGTGCTGCCGGTGCTGGGCAAGCGCTACGCCGACCAGGCCGACCCGCCACTACAGCGCGGCATCAACAAAATTCTCGGCGTGTTGCGCCCAACCTGGGAACGCGTCATCGGCGACAAAGTGCCGCTGTTGCGCGATGGCGACGTGACAGTGGCGCAGGACATCCTGCAAACCGCGCCGTGGTCGCAGACCGCGTATTACCGCGACCAGGACACCAGCCGCATACTGTGCGAAAACACCAAGCTCTACGGAGTCAATGGCGCGGCACAGCAACCGCCCAAGCAAGCCCTGATCGAAAACCTGCTTGCCGCGCTCGGTGTGAACACCCACATCATGTCCAGTCTCGGCATCACTTGCATGAACTTCCTGCCCGATGGGCCGTACAAGCCGGGCGACCTGGCCGGGGTGCCGTGGGTACTGGACGACACGCAGGATGCGCGCAAGGAAGCGCCCGCTGGCAGCTATTTCAAGGATTTCAAGCCGGAGCAGAACTATCTGGCACAGATGGCCGACGCGCTCAAGCCGCCGCAAACCAGCGCCGATGCCGATATCGAAAAACACCAGTCCGGTCCGGCGCTGTTGCAGGCGCTGCTGGCGTGTTCGGTGCAACTGGAGCGTCACGACGCAGTGCAGTCGTGGTTTGAAACCACGGGCGTGCTGCGCCATGGGGCGCTAAACCTGGCGGTGCAGGTGAACATCGAAGCGCCGCTGGAAACCCACGCCAGTTTCAGCGTCAACACGCCGAAACAACTCGCCCATGTCGCCATCCCGGCGCTCACCGGCCAAGCCACGGTGGGCGAACACGTGCTGCAAACGCTGGCGTTGCAGCCGCTCAGCCTGACGCCTGGCAACGCGGTGGAGGCCGCCGACCGCTTTTACGGCTTGCTCGGAGACGTTGTCAAACCGCAGCGCGACCTCAGCGGCGTCAAGCTCAGCCTCGACTACCTCGCCGGGCGCAGTATCGGCGAGCTCAATACCGCGTTCCGCTCCACCCTCGACGCGTTCTCCTATCGGCTCGACGCCTGGTACAGCGCGCGCGCCAGCTACCGGCTGGAACAATTGCGCAGTGCGCAGCCCGAGGGCAGCTATGTCGGTGGCTACGCCTGGGTGGAAGGGCTCAAGGCCGACCGCCGCCCGGACAGCGACGGCTACCTGCTGGCGCCGTCGCTGGCACAAGCCGCCAGCACCGCGCTGCTGCGCAGCGGCTTTGTCGCCAACCACGAGCAGGGCGCGTTCAATATCCAGCTCGATTCGCTGCGCACCCAGCGTGCCCAGGGCATCTTGCAGGGACTGACGCGCGACCAGCCGCTGGCCGCGCTGTATGGCTACCGCATCGAGCGCGGCCTGCGCAACACGCTGCTCGGCAAGCTGATCTGGCCGCTGCGGCTGGCGTATCCGTGGCGCGGCGATCAACCCATTAGCGAACCGGCAGAAGCGATCGGCGCACGCGACGTGGTCGACGGCGTGGCGCTGCTGGCCGCGTGGCAGCTCGACCTCAAGAACGGCACGCAGGACGTGCTCACCCACCTGCAACAGACGATCAACCAGTTCGTACAGAACCCGGCCAGCACCCTGCCGACGCCACCGGAATGGAACACCGTAACTGCCGTGATGCAGACCGCCATTGATCTTGCCGACAGCGTGTCCGACCTGCTGCTGGCCGAGGGCGTGCATCAGATCGTGCTGGGCAATTTCGAGCGTGCCGCGGCCAGCATGGCAGTGGCCGACAAGCAGGCGCTGCCGGTCGAACCGCAGGTGACGCGCACGCCGCGCGGCGGCGCCAGCTACACCCAGCGCGTTGCGCTGGTGTGCCCGCCGCCTGTGCAAAACAACTGGCCGCAGGACCGGCGCGCTACGGTTGAGCCCGGCCTCAATGCCTGGCTGGCGTTCATGCTCGGCGACCCGGCGCGTTATTCATTTTCGGCGCAGGTATACCGTGGCCTGGATGAAACCGGCAAGCAGATTATCGACGCGCAGCCGATCACCGCTGATCTGGTCGAACTCGGCCT
>JANMKH010000547.1:0-2627 GCA_031371965.1 Sulfuriferula sp. | reverse complement strand
CTGCGGCAAACAACGCCAGATAGCCGCCGATACGGCAGTAAGGAGAACTGCCCGGGTCCGGCGGGTATAACAGGACATGCGCACGCGCGGCAAGTTCGATGTCCGCCGTCACCACACCGGGCTGTACCACCATGTAACGGTCGGCGGGGTTGAATTCAAGGATAGCGTCCATGCACTCGAAACTCACTACCGCACTACCCGGAGCAGGCAGCGCACCGCCCACGTTGCCCGAGCCCGCGCCGCGCGCCACCAGCGCAATATGGTGGGCAAGCGCCACGCGCATCAGTGCGACGACGTGTTCATGGCTGGCGGGAAACAATACCGCGTCAGGCAGACAGGATCGGGGGGTTTCATCGTGACTGTACAGCGCCAGGGTCGCCGCGTCGGTGAAGACGCGCTCGGCAGACAGCGCTGCGGTGAAATCCGCCAGAGCAGCAGGAGGTAACATAATTAATTCTCGCTTTCAGCGGCTTCCGACAGCCAAGCATCCTTGAGCATAGCATCGCTATCGGGATAACGCGCATAGGCTTGCTGCACCAGCGCATCATAGTCAAAGCGCGAATACGGCAACTGGGTCTGCTCCTGCAATGTATGGCGCATCGCCTGGGTCATGGCCGGCCCCATGCCTACTACACGCTTGGCCTGGATAATCCCGTTGCTGGCGTCCACCAGGGTCATTTGCACGCGCGCACGGTCGCCGGGCGGATTGACCGGCACCGCCTGTTCGTCCGGGCGCAACTGGTGAACGTTATAAGCCACGTCCGACCACTCGCACACGTCCTCAATGCGATACAACAAAAACAGCACCGGCTGTTGAATATACAGCGCGAATTCGACCGGCTGGGTGCGAAATCCGCTCACTTCGTCGGGGGTGGGATTGGTCCAGAACAGCACCAGATCATGCACGCCATCGCGATAGCAATACTGGGTGGCTTCCGCGTAGCTGGTGTGATCGGGCGAGTACACTTCCCCCACTTGGCGGGTGCCCATCATGCCTCCGGCGGCAGGCTTGCCATCAAATCTGCGACCATTTCTGGCTCCAGATCGAAGCCCGCATCCAGTCCCGGGTTCAGTGCGATACCGGCGGGCGCGCCCATTTTGCGCAACACCCAGGCAAATTCGGTGAGCAGACCGCCGCCGTAGCCGGGATGGTTTTCAACGAACCCCTTGGCGCGCTCCGGGCTGGTGAACAGCACCAATACCTGGGTGCCAGTCTCGTCCTCCAGTACCAACGGCTGGGCGCGCGTGCTGCGCTGAAAGCCCTTGATCTCATTTGTTTCGTCTTCGACCGGCATGAATATTTGCGCATCCATCAGGTAATGGATGAAATCATCGCCCGAAACGCTTCCATCCAGCGCACACTGCAGCTGTTTTTCCAATTCGTTTTTTGGTTCAAAAGTGCCTTGATTCATTGGGCTAGCTCAGAAAGTGACTATAGAAGTGTAGCGCAATTCGCCAGCCGGGCGTATCTCGACTGGCATGACGCGCCGATTTTTCTTAGAATAGCGGTCTTCATCGATTATTTGATTCAGAGGAACCAGGCATGTCCGGACATTTCCCTTTCAGCGGCAATACCAATCGCGTCAGCGTGTTCGGTTTTTACGAGCGCTACAATCTCAATCCTGCCATGCAGGAAAAATATTACAAGTGGTGGTATGACTGGGCAAAAAATCTGGTCATGGCCGACGCCGATCTCAAGGCCATTAAAGGGACGGAGTTCACTCACTATCCGTTCGGTCAGCATTCTCACGTGGATTTTCACCTGCGCCAGGGTGCCTGGACCACCGCACTGATTGACCTGGGTGATTTTATCAAAGGCACGATCCTCCCCAAGCTCTCCGACGCGCAGATGCACAAGCTCGACGAAGACCATCATCACATGCTGCACGCGCTGGAAGAAGAAGCCAAGAAAACGCCGCGTCCGCCGCAGCCTGAGCTCGGCTGGTTCCGCCACACCTGATGCGTTCCGGCAACACCGGATGAACGCTGCCAAACGCCGCGAAATTTTTGCACGCTTCGCGGCGGCCAATCCCCATCCCACCACCGAGCTGGAGTACACCTCCCCGTTCGAACTGCTGGTGGCGGTGGTGTTGTCGGCGCAAGCCACCGACAAGAGCGTCAACCTCGCCACGCGCGTAATGTTCCCGCACGCCAACACCCCCGCTGCGCTGCTTGCGCTGGGCCAGGCCGGGCTGGAAAAATACATACAGCGCATCGGCTTGTACAAGAGCAAGGCCAAACACCTGATCGAAACCTGCCGTATCCTGCTCGAGCAGCACAACGGTGCAGTGCCCACCACCCGTGCGGCGCTCGAAGCCCTGCCCGGCGTCGGGCGCAAAACCGCCAACGTGCTGCTCAATACCGCGTTTGGCGAAGCGGTCATGGCAGTCGATACGCATATTTTCCGCGTCGCCAACCGGATTCCGCTGGCCCCCGGCAAAACCGTGCTCGAGGTAGAGCACAAACTGATGAAAAACATCCCGCGTGAATACCTGCAGGACGCCCACCACTGGCTGATTTTGCATGGCCGTTATACCTGCAAGGCGCGCAAACCCGATTGCCCGCATTGCCTGATTGCGGACCTGTGCGAATATCCGCAGAAAACGGCGGGCTGACATGAGCGTCGC
>JANMKH010000439.1:0-4071 GCA_031371965.1 Sulfuriferula sp. | reverse complement strand
TTTCGAGGTCAGCAGCTATATTGGTGGTGAAGGCCACAACCTGCAGGAACACTCGGTAGTGTTGATTCGCGGTGGTCGTGTCAAGGATTTGCCTGGTGTGCGTTACCACACTGTGCGCGGCAGTCTGGATACGGCTGGTGTTAAAGATCGTAAACAGAGCCGGTCTAAATACGGCGCCAAGCGTCCCAAGAAAGCCTAAGGCGTTTGCGTTTTTGGTGTTGGGTTGCGAGAGCGCGACACGCGCCACAAGGCTCACCACTGAAAATTTAGTATTCAACATTGAGGTAAATCATGCCAAGACGTAGAGAAGTTCCCAAGCGCGACATATTGCCGGATCCAAAATTCGCCAGCCAGGATGTGGCCAAATTTGTTAACGTATTGATGTCAAGCGGTAAGAAGTCGGTTGCCGAACGCATTATTTACGGCGCATTTGCACAAATCAGCCAAAAAAGCGGTAAAGATCCGCTGGAAATATTTACGCTTGCGCTGTCCAATATTCGCCCGGTGGTTGAGGTTAAAAGCCGTCGCGTGGGCGGTGCGAACTATCAGGTGCCGGTTGAAGTACGTCCGGCACGTCGTTCTGCGCTGGCAATGCGCTGGCTAAAAGAAGCTGCCCGTAAACGTGGCGAAAAGTCCATGGGATTCAGGCTGGCGGGCGAATTGCTGGACGCTGCTGAAGGCCGTGGCGGCGCCATGAAGAAGCGTGATGAAGTGCACCGTATGGCAGAAGCCAACAAGGCATTCTCGCATTTCCGCTTCTAAGATTAATGGCCGGGCGCAATGGCGCCGGCACTAACTGGGTAGTAATAAAGTGGCTCGCAAAACTCCTCTAGAACGTTACCGCAATATCGGCATCAGCGCGCATATTGACGCTGGAAAAACTACGACTACAGAGCGCATCCTGTATTACACCGGCGTTTCACACAAGATCGGCGAAGTGCATGACGGTGCTGCGACCATGGACTGGATGGAGCAGGAGCAAGAGCGCGGAATCACCATTACTTCGGCTGCGACGACATGCTTCTGGAAAGGCATGGAAAACAGCTACCCGGAGCACCACATCAATATTATCGATACACCGGGACACGTTGACTTCACTATCGAAGTGGAGCGTTCCATGCGCGTACTGGACGGCGCTTGCATGGTGTATTGTGCGGTCGGTGGTGTGCAACCCCAATCCGAAACAGTATGGCGTCAGGCAAACAAATACGGTGTGCCGCGTCTGGCGTTCGTGAACAAGATGGATCGCACCGGCGCCAACTTCCTCAAGGTCTACGATCAGATGCGTTTGCGTCTGAAAGCCAACGTGGTGCCTATCCAGTTGCCGATCGGGGCCGAAGAAAAATTTGAGGGCGTGGTTGACCTGGTCAAAATGAAGGCCATTTACTGGGATGATTCCACCCAGGGCATGAAATTCGACGAGCGCGACATCCCTGCTGGCATGCAGGCTGAGTGTGAAACATGGCGTGAAAAAATGGTCGAGGCAGCGGCTGAAGCTTCTGAAGAGCTGATGAATAAATACCTCGAAGAAGGTGATTTGAGTGCTGCAGAAATCAAAGGCGCACTACGCAAGCGCACCATTGCCAGTGAAATTATGCCAATGCTGTGCGGTTCCGCGTTCAAGAATAAAGGCGTGCAGGCCATGCTGGATGCCGTGATCGATTATCTGCCTTCACCGCTGGATATTCCTCCGGTCAAGGGAGAGCTGGAAAACGGTTCCCAGGGCGAGCGCAAAGTGGCTGATGACGAGCCGTTCTCGGCTTTGGCATTCAAGATCATGACCGACCCGTTTGTGGGTCAGCTGATTTTCTTCCGGGTCTACTCCGGTACCATGAAATCCGGGGATACCATTTACAACCCGATCAAGGGCAAAAAAGAGCGCATTGGCCGTATTCTGCAGATGCACGCCAACCAGCGCGCGGAAATCAAGGAAGTGCATGCCGGTGATATTGCGGCGGCAGTCGGGCTGAAAGAGGCAACCACGGGTGATACCTTGTGCGACCTGAACAAGACCATCATTCTGGAACGCATGATATTCCCGGAGCCGGTGATTCACGTTGCGGTTGAGCCCAAGACCAAGGCGGACCAGGAAAAAATGGGTATGGCTCTGAACCGTCTGGCGCAGGAAGATCCGTCTTTCCGCGTGCGCACTGACGAAGAATCGGGCCAGACCATTATTTCCGGTATGGGCGAGTTGCACCTGGAAATTCTGGTAGATCGTATGCGTCGCGAATTTGGCGTTGAGGCCAATGTGGGTGCGCCGCAAGTGGCTTACCGTGAAGCCATCAGAAAGCCGGTTGAAGTTGAAGGGAAATTCGTCAAGCAGTCGGGTGGTAAAGGTCAATACGGTCATGTCTGGCTCAAGCTGGAGCCGAACGAAACTGGCAAAGGCTTTGAGTTTGTCGACGCAATCAAGGGTGGTACCGTGCCGCGTGAATTTATTCCTGCGGTGGAAAAAGGCTTGCGCGAAACCTTGCCGAATGGCGTGCTCGCCGGCTTTCCGGTGGTTGACGTCAAAGTGACGTTATTCGACGGCTCTTACCATGACGTGGACTCCAACGAAAATGCGTTCAAGATGGCCGCTTCGATGGGTTTCAAGGACGGTATGCGCAAGGCCAGCCCGGTGCTGCTTGAGCCGATGATGGCGGTTGAAGTGGAAACGCCCGAAGACTACATGGGTGACGTGATGGGCGATTTGTCCTCGCGTCGAGGCATGATTCAGGGGATGGAAGACTTGCCGAGCGGGAAAGCCATCAAGGCGGAAGTGCCGTTGGCGGAAATGTTCGGCTACTCCACTACGCTGCGCTCCATGAGCCAGGGGCGTGCGACCTATAGCATGGAATTCAAGCATTATTCAGAGGCGCCGAAAAACATCGCTGAAGCAATTATCAACAAGAAATAACGTCTGATTTAAAGGATAGATATCATGGCAAAAGGCAAGTTTGAGCGTACCAAGCCGCACGTCAACGTAGGCACGATTGGGCACGTTGACCACGGCAAGACCACCCTGACGGCGGCGATCAGCACCATCCTGTCGAAGAAATTTGGTGGTGAAGCCAAGAACTACGCAGACATTGACTCGGCCCCCGAAGAGAAGGCGCGCGGCATCACCATCAACACCGCGCACGTTGAATACGAGACCGCGAAACGCCACTACGCCCACGTTGACTGCCCGGGCCATGCCGACTACATCAAAAACATGATCACCGGCGCCGCGCAAATGGACGGCGCCATCCTGGTTGTCTCCGCCGCCGACGGCCCCATGCCACAGACCCGCGAACACATCCTGCTGGCGCGCCAGGTCGGCGTCCCCTACATCATCGTCTACATGAACAAAGCCGACATGGTGGACGACGCCGAACTGCTCGAACTGGTTGAAATGGAAGTGCGCGAACTGCTCAGCAAATACGACTTCCCGGGCGACGACACCCCGATCATCATCGGCAGTGCACTCAAAGCCCTGGAAGGCGACCAGTCCGACATTGGCGAACCCTCCATCCTCAAGCTGGCCGACGCCCTCGACAGCTACATTCCTGATCCCGAGCGCGCCATTGACGGCGCCTACCTGATGCCCGTGGAAGACGTCTTCTCCATCTCCGGGCGCGGTACCGTCGTGACCGGCCGGATTGAGCGTGGCGTCATCAAAGTGGGCGAAGAAGTCGAGATCGTTGGCCTCAAGCCCACCATCAAAACCACCTGCACCGGTGTTGAAATGTTTCGCAAGCTGCTCGACCAGGGCCAGGCTGGCGACAACGTCGGCGTCCTGCTGCGCGGCACCAAGCGTGAAGACGTCGAACGCGGCCAAGTGCTGGCCAAGCCCGGCTCGATCAACCCGCACACCAAGTTCAGCGCTGAAATCTACGTGCTGAGCAAAGACGAAGGCGGTCGTCACACCCCGTTCTTCAACGGCTACCGCCCCCAGTTCTTCTTCCGCACCACCGACGTCACCGGTGCGGTGGAGCTGCCGGCCGGTACCGAAATGGTGATGCCGGGTGACAACGTATCGGTGACGGTTGCGCTGATTGCGCCGGTGGCGATGGAAGAAGGCCTGCGCTTCGCGATTCGCGAAGG
>JANMKH010000367.1:0-1955 GCA_031371965.1 Sulfuriferula sp. | reverse complement strand
CTGCCGGTATCACCCAAACCGATGCACTCAACAAGCGCATGCGTTTTGGGCCGCCTTATTTCAAGGTGACGCAGCAGGTGATCTATAACACGGAAGCGATCAAGCCGCGTGATTTTGCCGACCTGGTAGACGCGCGCGTGGCGGTGGTCGCCGGCAGCAGTGGGGCTGAAACCATGCTGGACATGCGTCAGCGTATCCCAGGCCTGCATTGGACCGAGGTCAGGACCGGAGGCGGGGATGAGCTGCTTGACCGCCTGTCCAAGGCGGAAGTGGATGCCGTCATCGTGAATTCCAACCAGTTTGATATCGCCCAAAATCTGTATGCCAATCTGGATGTCGCATTCGAAGTTAAGCACCCGGATCAACTGGCGTGGGCTTTTCCCAAGAACGTTGATCCGGCTTTGTACGCTCAAGTGCAGGCGTTTTTCAAGCGCATCCAGAAAGACGGTACGCTCAAGCGTTTGACTGAACGCTACTATGGCCACGCCGATCGCCTGGAAAACGCGGACGTAGCGGGCATATTGGCGCGCATGAAAGATACGCTGCCCAAGTACCTGCCTTATTTTCACGAGGCGGAGGAGTTGACCGGTATTGATTGGCGTCTGATTGCCGCCATTGGTTATCAGGAATCGCACTGGAACCCTTACGCTACGTCACCCACCGGGGTGCGCGGGCTGATGATGATGACCGGAGATACGGCCGACAGGATGGGCGTGACGGATCGCCTTGATCCGCGCCAGAGCATTATTGCCGGCGCGAAGTATCTGGCGTTGCTGGTGGAGGCGATGGCAGACAGGGTTGAAGAGCCAGACCGAACCTGGATGGCGCTGGCGGCCTACAATCAGGGCCAGGGCCATCTGGAAGATGCACGGATCCTGGCGCAGCGGCGCAAGCTCAGTCCACTGGCCTGGAGTGACGTCAAGCAGACTCTGCCGTTGCTGGCGCGCTCCGAGTACAACAGTCAGGTGAAGCACGGTTACTGTCGCGGCGGCGAGGCGGTGGTATTTGTGGAAAACATCCGCACCTACTACGATATTCTGGTCAAATACCAGCGGCCCTATAAACCGCTGTTGTTGTCCAAAAGCGAAGCCGGAATATAGTTAACAATTCAGTCTGGAAAAACTGTTGTAGCTACAGAGAATATATAGGCTACGAAGCGTGCGCCGGTTTTGAAGAGGATTATTTTTCTTCACGATGATCACCGTCAACGCCCCGCGCTCCCCTCCAGCACAAAGCGCGCTCCACCATCCTGTCCCAGCACTTTCGTCAGATAAGGCATGATCCCTTGCAAACCCGCACGCAGCGTCCACGGCGGGTTAAACACGAACATACCGCTGCCATGCATGCCGAAGCCGTCGACTTTGGGCGTGCGTACCGTCAGATTCACGTTCAACCAGGTATTTGCCGGGATGTTTTTGAGTGCGGCAGGAAAATTCTTCGCTTCGTGGCGCTGCAACAGCGGGTACCACACCGCGTAAGTGCCGGTGGCAAAGCGTTTGAGCGCATCTTTCAGCGCGGCGGGCACGCGCTGGTAGTCCTGTTTTTCTTCATACGAAGGATCGATCAGCACCAGGCCGCGACGTGGCGCAGGCGGCAAGGCCGCTTTCAGCCCGGCAAAGCCGTCGATGTTCTGCACTTTGACGCACCTGCCCGCATCGGCAAAATTGGCACCAAGGAGCTGGCTATCGGTGGGGTGCAGTTCGAACAGTCGCAGTTGATCGTGCTCGCGCATTAGTTGCTGCGCAATCCATGGCGAGCCGGGGTAGACGCGCAATGTCCCTGCTGGATTCAACTGCCGTACCAGGCTGACATAAGCGGCCACGGCGGCGGGCAGATCGTCGCGCGCCAGCAGGCGCGTAATGCCGCTATGATATTCCGCAATTTGCTGTGCGTAGCCGGTATCAATCGCATACAAACCGGCACCGGCGTGGGAGTCGCGGGCCCAGTAGGGGGTG
>JANMKH010000343.1:0-2907 GCA_031371965.1 Sulfuriferula sp. | reverse complement strand
GTGTTCGGTTTCGGCAGCCTGTGCGTCATGGTGGAAGGGCGTTGCGCGCTGTCATCTTACGTCACCGGGGAGTCGCCCAACACCTGCGGCGTGTGTTCTCCCGCCAAGGCGGTGCGCTGGAAACAAACCGCGCAAGGCCTGGAATCCCGGCTCAATGGCGTATTGATAGACCGTTATGCCGATACTGAAAATGCCGGTTACCCGACCTTGTGCAAGGGGCGTTTCAAGGTGGGCGAGGAAACCTATTACGCCATTGAGGAACCAGCCAGCCTCAACACGCTGGAGCTGTTGCCGGAGCTGATGCGCATCGGCATTGCCGCCATCAAAATCGAGGGGCGGCAGCGCAGCCCGGCATACGTCGCGCAAGTAACGCGGGTGTGGCGCGATGCGATTGATGCCTGCCAGCGCGAGCCGCACAACTATGTTGTGAAAGCGGCATGGATGGCCGAACTGAATAAAGTGGCCGAAGGACAGCAACACACACTAGGCGCCTATCACAGGCCATGGAAATAATTCAGTTTCCAAATAAAACGCGCACTTTGTCGGTGTCGCTTGCCGTACAAGTGTACTGTCTGCGCTCCGCCTTCGCGTTCACATTTGATTTGAAAACGGAATAGGATAATGAAACTCGCACTGGGGCCGGTTTTATATTATTGGGCACGCGATACGCTGCTGGATTTTTACCAGGGAATTGCCGTCACGCCGGTGGATATCGTGTATCTGGGCGAAACTGTGTGCTCCCGGCGCCACAACCTGCGCTTGCAGGATTGGCTGGACGTTGCCGCGAAGCTGGCTGATGCGGGCAAGCAGGTGGTGCTTTCCACGCAGGTGTTGATCGAATCCGAATCGGACTTGAAAAGCCTGCGCAACATTGCGGATAACGGCAGTTTTATGGTGGAAGCAAACGACATGGGCGCGGTGCACCTGCTGGCCGGCAAGATGCCGTTTGTCGCCGGGCCGCATCTCAATGTTTACAATGACCGCAGCCTGAGTCTCCTGGCCACGCTGGGCGCACAGCGCTGGGTAATGCCGCCGGAAATGTCGGGCGCCATGCTCGCCCCGATACAGCGCATGCGCCCTGCCGGGATGGAAACGGAAATATTCGCCTACGGCAGATTGCCGCTGGCTTTTTCGGCACGCTGTTTTACCGCGCGCGCCCATAACCTGCCCAAGGATGATTGCCAGTTCCGCTGCCTGGATTATCCCAATGGACTATCCATGCGCACTCGCGAAGACCAGCCTTTTCTGGTGTTGAACGGCATTCAGACGCAATCCGCGCGCACCTATAACCTGATCGGCGAGCTGGATACCCTGCGCAGCATGGGCGTGGACGTGCTGCGCATCAGTCCACAGATTGCCCACAGCGCGAAAATCATCAGCTTGTTCCGCACCTGCATGGATCAGCCATGCACACCACACAGCGCATTGCTACAAATGGATAAACTCATGCCGGATGGCATGTGCGACGGTTACTGGCGAGGTAGCGCCGGGCTGGAGCAGAGTCATATATCGAGCAACATATGAGCACCGCGATGGAGCAGGGCGACCGATTCAATAGCTACAGCCATCTCATAGGCGCGGCGCTTGCGGCTGGCGGTGCGGCCGTGCTCATCGTGCTGGCAGCGGGACAGGGCAATCCGTGGAAGATCGTCAGCTTTAGTGTTTACGGTGCGATGCTGCTGTTGCTGTATCTGTTTTCCACCCTGTATCACAGCTTGCGCGGCAGAGCCAAGGATGTGTTTCGCAAGCTGGATCATTATGCGATCTACCTGCTGATTGCCGGCACCTACACGCCGTTTACCCTGGTCACGCTGCAAGGGGCTTGGAGATGGTCGCTGTTTGGGGTGATCTGGGGCATGGCGGTGCTGGGAATTGTGGTGGATTCATTGCCCTGGGATAAGCGCAGAATCCTGCCGGTGGCGATTTATCTTGCCATGGGATGGCTCGCCTTGATCGCCCTGAAGCCATTGTTGAATGTCTTGCCACTTGCCGGCTTTGCGTGGCTGCTGGCGGGCGGTGTGTTCTACACCGTGGGCATAGGTTTTTACGCGCTGGAACGGTGGATAAAGCATGGACACGGTATCTGGCATTTGTTCGTGCTGGCCGGGAGTGCCTGCCATTATTTCGCCATACTTTTCTACGTGGCATGAAAGTGATTGAACTTCCCATGATTATGGTACTGGACAGCGGCCTGCAGAGCGGCCCCGCGAATAATGCTATTGACCGGCATTACCTGGATTCGCATGCGCAAGGCGCTTGCCCGGATCAGTTGCGGTTTTACCGTAGCTTGCCGAGCGCGAGTGTGGGGCGCCACCAGATTATCGACCGTGAACTGCGCATCGATTACTGTCGCAGCAATGACATTGCGCTGGTGCGGCGGCTCAGCGGCGGCGGCGCGATTTATCTGGATCCCCGGCAATTGGGCTGGTCGCTGATTCTGAAGCGGCCACACACCTGGCATCAGCTTGGTCTTGAACAATTGCTTGCGCTGTTTTCCAGAGCATTGGCGGAAGGATTGAAGCGCCTGGGCATTAGTTCGCGCTACGCCTATCCGAACGACCTGGAAATCGAGGGGCGTGAAATTGCCACCCTGTTTGCCGCCTGCGAAGCAGAATCCTTGCTGTTGCAAGGCACATTGCTGCTGGATGCGGATATTCGAACCATGCTGGAAGCACTGCGCGTGCCCACCGAGAAATTGTCCCCTGACGGGCTGTCCGCTGCGCGTGAACGCTTGATCACCGTCAAGGAGTGTTTGGGGAAAATTCCTGATTTGGAAAAAATCCAGGCGGCCATAATCCACGGCTTATCGACGGGGCTGAGACTGCAATTCGGCGGCAGGACGAAGGGCAGCGGGGCGCACATACCGCAATGTGATGCTCTGGCTGAGGAAAGCGCTGCAGCCCATCA
>JANMKH010000320.1:0-16214 GCA_031371965.1 Sulfuriferula sp. | reverse complement strand
CCTCAGCGGTGTAGCGCGCGATGGTGAGCGCCTTGTCCACCGTGTCGTGCAGCGCTTGCGTGCCAAAATCGGAGGTCGACGCATGGCCCTTGCGCTGGCCAATATATACCGACACACCAATACCCTTGTCGCGGTTGTATTCGATGGTTTCCACTTCGCCTTTGCGCACCGTGACGCTTTGGCCGAAGCCGGCGGAAGCCTCGGCTTCGCAGCCGGTGGCACCCTGTTGTCGGGCATAGGTAAGCATGTTATCGACAAGCGCTTGCAGGTCGTCGCGGGAATGGCTGAATCGGTCGGTCACGGAGACTCCAGGAGGGAATGCCTAAAAGCCGTTATCATAGCAACATTTCCCCACCCTCTGCGCACCATGGACGACGACATCGAACAACCCATCAGTAAAAGTGAAATCAAACGCCAGATGACCGCGCTGCAAAAGCTCGGTGAAGAACTGGTCGCCTTGCCCGCCAGCAAGCTGGATCAGCTGGATTTGCCGGAAACCCTGCGCGACGCGGTGAGTCAGGCCAAACGCATCACCGCACATGGTGGCCTGCGTCGTCAGATGCAGTATATCGGCCGCCTGATGCGCATTACCGATGCACAGCCGATCGCCGAGCAACTCAATGCCTGGCGTGGCGATAGCGCCGAAGTCATCGCCGAGTTTCACCGCATGGAAAACTGGCGCACGCGTCTGCTCGACGACGACGCGGCGCTGACCGAGTTTGTCGATATTTACCCGCAGGCCGATGCCCAGCAGCTGCGCACCCTGGTCCGTAATGCGCGCCGTGAAGCGGCTGCCGCACAAGCACCGAAAAGCAGCCGGGCACTGTTCAAGCTGATTCGCGGGTTAGTTTCAAGCGACGCAACGGATGAACAGGATCCTATTGAGGAATAAGAAAAAGGGCAGGATGCCTGGCATCCTGCCCTGGTTTGAATCGGCTACGCTGCTCAGTTCAAGCTTCGCGCATCATGATCATGTATTGCACTTTCATGGTGATCGCGCTGCCTGCCACAATCGCGAAAAATGCGATAAATGACCCCAAGGCAAGCGTCGACACACCGGTAATGCCTTGTCCGATGGTACAACCCATCGCCAGCACCCCGCCGAAGCCCATGAAGACTGCGCCGATGACATGGGTTATGAAGTCCTTGAAGGAGGCGAACCACTCGATACGGAAGCTGCGGCTCACCAGCGACCACAGGAACGAGCCTGCGGCCACTCCCAACACCGCCATGATGCCGAAAGTCAAAAAGGCTTTATTGAACCCGGACGCGCCATACCCCAGCATCTGCCCCATCGGGTTGATAAAGGTAAACGATTGCGGGCTGAGCGGCATGGTATCGGCTGGCTTGCCGGCATCCGAGTTCGCCAGGAAGTCCCACTGCTGACCATAGTCCAGCAAGGTGTGGCGTGTTCCATCCACCAGGACACTGACGTTACTGGTCGCATACCAGGCCGCGAGTACCGCCAGCCCAACCACCAAACCGCCGAGAATGAGATCACGGTTACTGCGGAAGTCGACTGATTTAAACACATACACGAGCAGCGCCAAACCCAGTATTCCACCGATAATCAGGCGTGCCTTGACAGCGTTTTGAGCGCCCGCCAGAAGCGTGCCCAAATCCTGGTGAGCACCCACATTAATCGCCAACGGACGAATCCAGCCGTTAAACAGCACGCTGAATAGTGTCTTGTCCGAATTCGGAAACGGGTTGGTCATATAGTAGGCGATCACTCCAATAATCAGCACGACTACGATGGATTTAAGATTACCGGCGCCGGCGCGGACCAGGCTCTTGTTACCGCAACCAGACGCCAGGGTCATTCCAACGCCGAACATCAAACCGCCGAGCAGGTTTTCTGCCCAGATTAACTGCCCGCTGCGGTAGGGAGGAAAGGACGCATCGGGATTCAGCTTGCCGAAATATTCCAGCACCACTACACCCAGCAATGCCACCGCAATCGCCAGCAGCCAGGAGCGCATGCGGCCGGTATCGCCCATATTGACCCAGTCCGATACGGCACCCATGGTACAAAAATTTGTCTTGTTGACGACTGCGCCCAATATCAACGCGATGCCGAAAGTCACCCAGAGGAACATTGACTGTCCCTGCTGAAAGGTATCAAAAATCATCTTTCTTTACTCCTGTTACGGTAACGCACTGCCGCACGTACAATTTTATGTTTTGTAGCCAATTAACAGCGTCTCGCGTCACCTGCCCAACGCTGAACGAATGTTTATACAGGCTACCCATTCACAACTAATTACCCTGACAAAACCCGGGAACGACGCGGAATTACTCCGGACTCGCTACATATCGTGTCGCATCCGCCACACCTGCTTCGATGAAACCTTGACGACGTAACCGGCATGAGTCGCATACGCCACAGGCGCGTCCTGCCGCATCGGCCTGATAACAGGAAACCGTGGCATTGTAATCCACACCCAGTTCGGTTCCAAGACGAATAATCTGCGCCTTGCCGAGCTGCATCAGCGGAGTGTGGACATACAATTGCTTGCCTTCCACACCTGCCTTGGTAGCCAGATTTGCCATGGTTTCGAAGGAAGCAATGTATTCCGGGCGGCAATCGGGATAGCCGGAGTAATCCACCGCATTCACGCCGATGAAAATATCGCGGCTCTCCAGCACTTCCGCCCAGGCCAATGCAATCGAGAGCATGATGGTATTACGCGCCGGGACATAGGTCACTGGTATGCCTGTACTGGCCTGCTCCGGTATGGCAATGCGCGAATCGGTCAGCGCGGAGCCTCCGAACATCGCCAGATCGAGCTTGAATACACGATGCTCTATGGCACCCTGCCGGGTAGCCACCCGCGCCGCGGCATCCAGTTCGGCACTGTGACGCTGTCCATATTCGAAACTTAAAGCATGGCAGGCGAATCCGCTGCTGCGCGCAATCGCCAGTACCGTTGCGGAATCCAGTCCGCCGGAAAGCAATATGACTGCGCGGCGCGTCTTGCCCATCAACGTCCCGCCACTTCGCCCCAGAAAATTTTGTGCAGCTGCACCTGCATCCGTACCGCCAGACGGTCGCGCAGAACCCAGTCAGCCAGCTGACCGGACTGCAATTGCCCGTGCACCGGTGAAAACAATACCGGACAGCGCTGTGTCAGCTGGTGCTCCTGCAACATGCTGCGTGCCCAATCGTAGTCGGCCGCATCGACGATAACGAACTTTATTTCGTCGTGCCGGGTCAGGTATTTGAGGTTGTTCCAGTCGTTTTTTGTCACTTCGCCCGACCCCGGGGTTTTGATATCCATTATTCTTGAAACCCTTGGGTCAATGCCACTGATGTCCAGTGCACCACTGGTTTCCAGGGACACATCGTAGCCGGCATTGCACAGCGCAACGAGCAGTAGCAGTGCATTCTTTTGGGCCAGCGGTTCACCCCCGGTGACGGTGACATAGTGTGGCGCATACTCCGCTACCTGCTCCAGAATAGCGGCGAGGCTCATGCTGTTACCGCCATGAAAAGCGTAGGCGGTGTCGCAGTAACCACAGCGCAGCGGACAGCCGGTCAGCCGGATAAATACCGTAGGCAGGCCGGCACGGCTGGTTTCGCCTTGCACGGAATAGAAAATCTCGGTGATACGAAGGGTAGCGTCGAACAAGATATTACTTCAACGCGTCCAGGCGCTTTCGCGCCAGTGTCGTGGCATTGCTGTCCGGATATTTGGTAACCAGCACTTTCAAGGTCTTGCGCGCGGCGTCGAGATCGCCCATTTCCAGTTGCGCGCTGGATATATTCAGCATCGCATCCGGGACTTTAGGGTTATCCGGGTGAGCTGCAATCAGCTTCCGCTGCTGCGCGATTGCCGCCTTGTAATCCTTCATGGAAAAGTAGGCATTACCTATCCAATACTGTGCGCTGGGTACCAACGGATTGTCCGGATATTTTTTGATAAAATCCTTGAATGCAGTAATCGTGGACGGATAGTTAGCCGCCTTGAACTGGTTTAATGCGGCTTCATAGTCGTGTGCGCTGTCACCGCCAGCTGCAGGCAGCGCGGGTACGGCTGAAGCGGTTTTGTCGGGTGGCGCGTCAGTTGCCGCCGAGGCTGCAGGGCCACTATCGGCATGCTGAATCTTACGCAGCCGGGTATCCAGATCCGTATATAAATCATTCTGACGTTTTTGCGTCACGCTGATTTCGTTGGACTGTACGTCCACGTCACCACGCAAGCGCCTGACCTGCGCTTTGAGCTCTTCGACTTCAGACAACAGGTTAAGCATGGAGCCATTTTGCAGCATGGATTCAAGCCTGCCGATACGGGCATCCATGCTGCTAATCTGGGCTTGCATATCCGCCAGACGGCGCGCCACCTCGGCGTCATTCGCGCTTGCCGGAAGATAAACACCAGCAAGGCATATCGCCAGAAGTAAACGGAGGAATGGCGCGCGCATCATTGGTTATTACTCGCCTTGATAAACGATATCAACGCGGCGGTTTTCTTTCCATGCCGCTTCGTTATCACCAGTTGCTTTGGGTTTTTCTGCCCCGAAGCTGACTGCTTCCATCTGCGATTCTGACACACCCATGGTGTTCAGCACTTTGCGTACGCTGTCGGCACGACGTTGACCCAGCGCCAGGTTATATTCACGGCTGCCGCGATCATCGGTATTACCCTGCAGCGTCACTTTCACATCTTTGTGGCCGCCAAGATAACCGGCGTGCGCCTGCAGAGTGGGGCGATAACTATCTTGCACCACCGAGCTGTCGAAATCGAAATAGATACTGCGTTGCGACAACGGGCTGTTAGGATCAGTGAGCGGATTAACTTGCTTGTTGCGAGCAGCTTCCTGTTCGGCGAGACGGCGTTGCTCCAGTGCACGCAGTTCAGCGGCTTTTTCCGCTGCTGCTTTTGCTGCTGCATCCTGCGCTTTTTGCGCGTTCAAATCCTGCACATTGGCAGGTTTTTCCTGCATCGACGAACAACCGGCAAGTACACCAACCAGCAGCAGACTCAGTATCATTTTGTTCATGTTATTTCCTTAGAGTTAGTTAATTACACGTGCAACCAGTCGAACTAATCATGGTCAAACCCAGCATGGCTGCATTGCGGTTTGACCAAATTCATCATAGTGCCAAATATGCCCATAGCAACAGGCACGACGAAGCATTTTCTGATGATCCCCGGGTTCATGGCGCGACTCCCCTGTGAAAAAGAAGGCCTGCCTCACAGGTTCGATTTTGCCAACTCCCTATATCGTACCTGCATGTTAGAGAACTTACCCAGCATGCATTGACGCGAAACTGAAAATCTTTCCCCAGCATCCAGCTACGACAGCGCTTGGGATAGCGGATTTCATTGCGAGTTCCTTGCTGACAATTTCGTCAGTTTAAGGCCCCCAGGCCGGCTCGCGCATGTCACCCGCCTGATCGGATAAACGGACCCGCGTTTTACCATCCACCGATACCGTCGCCAAAATTCCGCGGCCGTTAATTTCGGTTGCGTAAACAATCATGCTGCCATTGGGCGCAAAACTGGGCGACTCATCATGCGTGGTATCGGTTAGCACCTGCACCTGGCCGCTATCGAGATTCTGCAACGCAACCTGAAAACGTCCGGCATCGCGCCGGATGTATGCAAAACTTTTCCCATCCGGACTCCAGGCGGCCGAGACATTATAGTTGCCCGCAAAAGTGACGCGCTTGATATCGCCCCCATTCGCCGACATACGATAAATCTGCGGACTGCCGCCGCGATCAGAGGTAAACAGCAAGGACTTCCCATCTGGACTCCAGGCCGGTTCGGTATCGATATTGCCACCATGCGTCAGTCGAGTTACACCCGAGCCATCCGCCCTGATAATATAAATTTGCGAACCGTCGTCGCGGGTGAGCACCACCGCCAGCTTGCTGCCATCCGGTGACCAGGCAGGCGCACTATTGCTGCCCTTGAAATTGGCCAGCACACGGCGCGAACCCGTGGCCAGTGACTGGACGTAAATTACCGGCTTCTTGTTCTCAAACGAGACATAAGCAATGCGTGATCCGTCAGGCGACCAAGCTGGCGAAATTAACGGCTGGACGGAATTCACTACGACCTGCGGATCCTGTCCGTCGGAATCCGCTACCATCAGCTGGTAGTGTTTGCCATGCTTGATAATATAGGCAATGCGCGTGGAGAAGGAGCCCGGTATGCCAGTGAGCTTCTCGTACACCACATCGGCAATCTTGTGGCCGGTAGCGCGCAACTGTGCAGGTGTAATGGTGAAATTGAGGGCAGCGACCTGCGTTTGTTTGACCACGTCCATCAAACGGAAACGCACTTCCAGCCGTCCATCCGGCAGCGGAACGATACGACCGATCACCGCAGCATCGCTGCCCAAAGCCCTAAACGTCGAAAACTGCACGTCTCCGGCATCGGTAGGTGGCGGCTGCACACTGCTCGCATCCACCAGCCTGAACTGACCGCTGCGGCCCAAATCTCCGCCCACAACGCTGCTAATCACCTGCGCCGGCCCCGGCACGCCAGCGAACGGCACGATTGACACCGGAATACGGGTGGCCGCACCGCCAAACACCTCAATGGTCATGGCTGCGAAAGCGGCCTGCGCCAAGCCAAACAGCAACAGAAAAACAGCAAATCGGGTACGGTTTTGGTTAAGCCAATCAGTCTTCATAAGTTATCCATTTTAACACATTCAACCAGCTCAATTTTCCTGCTTTGGCTGGATCGGTAAGGTCAGATCGTGGAAACGTGCGGCTACCGCTTTATCCGGCGGCAGCGGCAACGGCACCGCTTTCAAAATCGCTCGTTCCACGGCCGTATCGTAAGCAGGCTGGCCACTGCTGCTAATCAGCTTGACCGACCCAACTTCACCGCTGGGCAGTACTGTCACGGCAAATACCGCCTTGGGGTTGCCGACCATGTTCTCCGGCAGATTCAACATGCTGGCGATCTTGCTACGGATGCGCTCCTTGTAGGTTGCCTCCATTTTGGCCTGCTCGGCACCCAGCTGACTTGCCTGTTGGGCCCGCCGTAAACTGCTGGTTTCGCTCGCCAATTCCTTGTTCATGAGATCGCGTGCCTGTTGCACATTCAGCTTACGCAAGGCTTCCTGCTTGCGTTTCGCATCTTGCTGCTTCTCCTGCTGCTGCTTCTCCTGCTGCTGCTTCTCCTGCTGCTGTTTCTCCTGCTGCTGTTTCTCCTGCTGCTGTTTCTCCTGCTCGGCCAGTTTGCGCTGTTCAGCTTCCTGCTGTTGCTGTTGCTTTTGCTTTTGCTGCTTGCGCTGTTGCGCCTCAGCCAGCTTTTGCTGCTCAAGCTGAGCTTGCTGTTCACGTTCCAGCCGTTCTTTCCGCTTTTTTTCCTTTAATGCAATATCGGGTTGCGGCTGCGGTGGCTGTGGTTCAGCCACTGGTTCGGGCTTGGGTTTTGGCGCCGGCTGAGGCTTCAGTACTGGCTTAGCTGGGGGCGGTGGTAATGCTTCCCACAAGTCAGCCATCACCGGCGGAGGCGGATGGGATCGCCAGTTCACGCTGAATATCAAAAACCCGATAAACAGCAAGTGCACCAGCACCGCCAATATGGCAGCGGGCAAACGCCCTGGTTTAACTGTATCCTCCCGCATTAGCTGGCTCCAGGTTTGGCCAGCAACCCCAGACGTTTGACGTGGTTTTGCTGCATCAGGCTCATCACTTTCATTACTTCTTCATAGCGCACATTCTTGTCGGCGGCGATGACGACCGGCTGATCCGGATTAGCCTGCTGCTTCTCGTTGATGATGCCAGCCAGCTCAGCGCGCGTAACGGCATTTTCCGAACCGCCCGTGGCTCGGTCGCGCAAGCGTAGCGTGCCATCAGCACGAATAGTGACTTCGATCGGCTCCACCGGCACTGCCTGGGATTTGGCCACGCTCGGCAATTCCACCTGACCGGGGTTGATCATTGGCGCAGTGATCATGAAAATAATCAGCAGTACCAACATCACGTCAATGTAAGGCACCACATTGATCTGGTTCATTTGCTTGCGCGGGCGACGGCTACTCATGCTTCAAGCCTTGTGTGCCTGGCGTTGCAGAATGTTGGAAAACTCTTCCATGAAGCTCTCAAAACTCTTCCATGAAGCTCTCAAAACGGTTGGCCAGGCGGTCAATATCATGGGTGTAACGGTTGTATGCGACCACTGCGGGTATCGCGGCAAACAGACCCATAGCCGTGGCAATCAGCGCCTCGGCAATTCCGGGCGCCACATTTGCCAGTGTGGCCTGTACCACATTGGACAAACCGCGGAACGCATTCATGATGCCCCACACGGTGCCGAACAATCCGACGTAGGGGCTCACCGACCCAACTGTAGCGAGGAACGCCAGATTCGATTCCAGCCTATCCATCTCGCGCTGGTAAGTGGCGCGCATGGCGCGTCTGGCACCTCCCATCACTGCGTTCATATCCATGCCAGGCTGGCCCTTGAGCTTGCTGAACTCGCGGAATCCCGCTTCAAAAATGCGCTCCAGTTCGCCCGCCTGCTTCCAGTCCTGGGTGGCGCGCTTAAATAGTGCTTGCAGGTCGGTCCCGCTCCAGAACTCTTTCTCGAACGCTTCGGCCATACGGGTGGCGCGCCGGATGGCGAACATTTTGATAAAAATGTACCACCACGACATGAACGACGCGACCAGCAACAGCCCCATCACGAATTGCACTGCCAGGCTGGCGTTGCCGACCAGCGCCAGCATGGAAAGATCCTGGCTTAACCCGATATTCACGCTAGTTGTTCCAATGCTAATAATAGATTGTCCGGTATTTTAACCGGTTTGAATGACAGCGAGCTGACGCACGCCACCTCGGTTTCACCACCGACGAGTAAATTGTCGCGCACAATATTCTGGGCAAAAACAATACGGCACTGACCGAAGCGCTTGACCGTGCTGACTACGCGGAGTTCATCATTAAAACGGGCGGGTTGCAGATATTCCACGGCGACGCGCCGCACCACAAACATTATTTCATGCGCGGTTATCAGTTCAGTCTGCTCAAAACCCAGCGCGCGCAGCCACTCGGTACGGGCGCGTTCCATGAATTTGAGGTAGTTGGCGTAATACACCACGCCACCGAAATCGGTATCTTCGTAATAAACTCGCACCGGCCACACAAATTCAGACATCGCCATCCCACAATTCCGCTGCCGCAGTCTTGCCTGGCGCGGCCAGACCAAAGTGACGGTAGGCCATGGCGGTGGCCATCCTGCCGCGCGGCGTGCGCTGCAAATAGCCCTGCTGGATAAGAAAGGGTTCGAGCACATCCTCGATAGTATCGCGTTCTTCGCCGATGGCAGCAGCGAGGTTATCCAGCCCGACCGGGCCGCCGTCGAATTTTTCCAGCACTGCAGCGAGCAGTTTGCGGTCCATTACGTCCAGACCGGCGCTATCCACGTCGAGCATCACCAGCGCGGCGTCGGCCACATTGCGACTGACGATGCCATCGGCGCGCACTTCGGCATAATCGCGCACCCGGCGCAGCAAGCGGTTGGCGATACGCGGCGTGCCGCGCGAACGGCGCGCGATTTCAAATGCGCCGTCATCCACGATACTCATTTCCAGCAAATGCGCAGAGCGGGCAACGATGCGGGCGAGCTCTTCCGGCGTGTAGAACTCCAGCCGGGCGACAATGCCAAAGCGGTCGCGCAGCGGGTTGGTGAGCATGCCGGCGCGGGTGGTGGTGCCAACCAGCGTAAATGGCGGCAGATCAAGTTTGACCGAGCGCGCGGCCGGGCCTTCGCCGATCATGATGTCGAGTTGAAAATCTTCCAGTGCCGGGTAGAGTATTTCCTCCACCACCGGGCTCAGGCGGTGGATTTCGTCGATGAACAATACGTCGTTGGGTTCGAGGTTGGTCAACAACGCAGCCAGATCGCCGGCGCGTTCCAGCACCGGTCCGGAGGTCTGGCGCATGTTCACGCCCATCTCGCGTGCGATGATGTGTGCCAGCGTGGTCTTGCCCAGTCCGGGTGGGCCGAACAACAACACGTGATCAAGTGATTCACGCCGCTTGCGCGCCGCCTCGATGAATATGCTGAGCTGTCCACGCGCTTTTTCCTGCCCGACATATTCAGACAAATGCTTGGGACGCAGCGCGCGTTCGATTTGTTCCTCGGCGACGCTTTGCGCGGCAGGCGCGATGAGACGGTCGGTTTCGATCATGCGGATTTAATCATGTCTTGGAGAGCAATTTAAGCGCCTGGCGGATGCCGTCTTCCACGCCGGCACCAGCTGCCAATTGACGCACGGCATGCGTAGCTTCGCGATCATTGTAACCCAGCGCCAGCAGCGCGTTCAGCACGTCACCCCCAGCGGCCGCTACACCGCTCTGCCCCGCCCCCGGCAAGGCGTCGGCAAGCTTGCCCTTGAGTTCAAGCAGCAGGCGCTCGGCGGTTTTCTTGCCGATGCCGGGGATTTTGGTGAGGCGGCCAGTATCCTGCATCGCCACGGCCTGCGCCAGCTCGTTCGCATTCATGCCGGACAGCACCGCCAACGCCATTTTCGCACCGACGCCGGTGATCCTGATGAGCTGCCGGAAGGTCGCACGCTCCGCCTCGCTACCGAAGCCATACAGCAATTGCGCGTCCTCGCGCACTACCAGATGCGTATGCAGCGCAACGCGCTCGCCGATGGCGGGCAGATTGTAGAAGGTACTCATGGGCACATCGATTTCGTAGCCGACTCCGTGCGCATCCACAACAATCTGCGGCGGGTGCTTTTCGATGAGGGTACCGGTAATTCTGCCGATCATTTGCGGTCCTTTTTATTTATACCAAGCGCCCATTTTTAACCCGATAGCCCGCCGTGGCGAAACCACCCAGCCCTTGTCCGCCGTGCGCGTGGCAGATGGCGCAGGCCAGTGCATCGGCGGCGTCCGGGCTGGGTACGCCGGGCAGATTCAGCAGGCGCTTGACCATTTCCTGTACCTGTTCCTTGGCTGCGTGGCCGTTGCCCACCACCGCCTGTTTCACTTGCAGCGCGGTATATTCGGCCACCGGCAACGCCTCCAGCACCGCCGCACAAATCGCCGCACCGCGCGCCTGGCCGAGCAACAGGGTGGACTGCGGGTTGACGTTGACGAACACCTTTTCCACCGCCACTTGCTGCGGCTGGTTGCTGTGGATCACCTCGCGCAGGCTCAGCAGGATGACTTTCAGCCGCTCCGGCAATTCCCCCTCCCCGCTCTTGATGCAGCCGCTGGTGAGGTATTGAATACGATTGCCGGTTTTTTCTATGACCCCGAAGCCGGTGATACGCAGGCCGGGGTCGATGCCGAGGATGCGGATGCTATTCACCTTGGCGCGTTCAAGCCGGGCTGCGTGCAGCTACTCATTGATCACTGCGGAGGTAAATACCTCCTGCACATCGTCCAGTGATTCCAGCGCATCCAGCAGCTTCTGCATTTTCTCCGCATCGTCGCCGGTGAGTTCGGTTTCATTCAGCGCCTTCATGCTTACCTCAGCGAATTCCGGCTTGAATCCGGCCGCTTCCAGCGCCTGTTTGATGGTGCGCAACTCATACGGCGGCGTAATGACTTCGATACTGCCATCTTCGTGGCTGACAATATCATCCGCGCCCGCTTCCAACGCTGCTTCCATCAATTTGTCTTCATCGGTACCGGGGGCAAACAAGAGCTGACCGCAATGCTTGAACTGGAACGCTACGCAGCCGTCGGTACCCATATTGCCGCCGTATTTGCTGAACGCGTGACGCACATCTGCAACGGTGCGCACTTTGTTGTCGGTAAGGCAATCCACCATTACCGCCGCGCCGTTGATGCCGTAACCCTCGTAGCGTATTTCCTCGTAGTTCACACCTTCCAGCTCCCCGCAGCCGCGCTTGATGGCGCGCTCAGTGGTGTCTTTCGGCATGTTGGCGTCGAAGGCCTTGTCCATCGCCAGACGCAAACGCGGGTTGCAACTCACGTCACCGCCGCCCAGTTTGGCGGCAACGGTAATCTCCTTGATCAGACGCGTAAAAATCTTGCCGCGCTTGGCGTCGGTCGCGGCTTTCTTGTGTTTGATATTCGCCCATTTGCTGTGACCGGACATAGCTACCTCTGGTATTCCTGAAAAATACGCTAATCTTACCATTTCGACCCTCTATCCGATAAGGCCAGAATCATGACCGAACCGCTGCACATCGCCCAAGCCGGCCAATCGCTTTACCTGCTGCCACAAATGGCCAACCGCCACGGCCTCATCACCGGCGCTACCGGCACCGGCAAGACCGTCACCTTGCAGGTCATGGCCGAGCATTTTTCCGCCATCGGCGTGCCGGTGTTCATGTCCGACGTAAAGGGCGACCTGTCCGGTATTTCCCAGCCCGGCGGCGGCAACGCCAAGGTGGAAGCCCGCGTGACGCAACTCGCGCTGACCGGTTTTGCTTATCAGGCCTATCCGGCCACCTTCTGGGATCCATTCGGCACAATGGGCCACCCGGTGCGCGCCACCATCTCCGACATGGGGCCGTTACTGCTGGGGCGCATGCTCAACCTCAACGATACGCAGGCCGGCGTGCTCAACCTGGTCTTCAAAATTGCGGATGACAACGGCCTGTTGCTGCTCGATCTCAAGGATCTGCGCGCGATGCTGCAATACGTGGGCGACAACGCCAAGGACTTCACCACCGAATTCGGCAACGTCTCCGCTGCCAGTATCGGCGCCATCCAGCGCGGCTTGCTGGAGCTGGATAGTCAGGGCGGCGAGAAGATTTTCGGCGAACCGATGTTGAACATCGCGGACCTGATTCAGACCGACTCGGCAGGGCGCGGCATGGTCAATATCCTGTGCGCCGATCAGTTGATGCAATCGCCCAAAACCTACGCCACGCTGTTGCTGTGGCTGCTGGCAGAGCTATTCGAGAATCTGCCCGAGGCAGGCGACCTGGACAAACCCAAGCTGGTGTTTTTCTTTGATGAAGCCCACCTGTTGTTCAACGATGCGCCGCAAGCCCTGGTGGATAAAATCGAACAGGTGGTACGGCTCATCCGTTCCAAGGGCGTGGGGGTGTACTTCGTCACCCAGAATCCGGCGGACGTGCCCGATAAAGTGCTGTCTCAACTCGGCAACCGCGTCCAACACGCCCTGCGCGCCTTCAGTCCGCGCGACCAGAAAGCCGTCAAGGCCGCTGCCGAAACCATGCGCGACAACCCCAGTCTCGATGAAGAAACCGTCATCACTGAACTGGGTGTAGGCGAAGCGCTGGTGTCCTTCCTCGACGAAAAAGGCCGCCCCGGCATGGTCGAGCGCGCCTTCATCCTGCCGCCGCAAGGCCAGATCGGCCCTATTACTCCGGCGCAACGTCAGGCCGTTATCGCCGGTTCTCTGGTCGCCGGGCATTACGAAAAAGAAGTGGATCGGGAATCCGCCTACGAAAAACTCAAAGTCCGCACCGAACAGGCAGCTGTCGCAACCGCACAACAAACCGAGGCCAAACAAGCCGAGACCCAAGCGGACAATGGCGGCCTGCTGGGCACCATCTTCGGCGGAGGTAGCGGCAGCCGAGGCCGCCAGGGCGCAATGGAAGCCATGGCCAAAAGCGCCGCCCGCGCCATCGGCTCGGAAATGGGGCGGCGGATTATTCGTGGAGTACTGGGGTCGTTGCTGGGGGGTAAACGATAAATCTTTCCAAATCGCCATGTATTTGGCGGTGTCGCAAACAGGATGTCAAAGCTCGGCTACGTATAGGTATGCAACTCCGCCAAGGCAAACGCTTGAATGGAAGCCTATTCGTGCCCCAGTTCATCCAATGCGTGGAATACCTCGTTAAAGGAAACCTCCGAATTGCTTACAAAGCACACAACGTTTGTTCTCGTGCAAATAGATAACCTATTACCCAGCATCATCCACCCTTGCGGCGGCCAGCCTGCCATGCCGGATATGGTCATGAGCAAATCGCTGTTTTGATGGGAAATGCGCCCATTGGAGTAACACAATTGCGCAGCAAGACTGGCATTTTCCAGATCCAATCCGCCTGCCGACTCGGCCAGTGAGCCGTCATCATTGTAGCGAAATGCGGCAACCACGCCCTTGATCGCAAGCATATCCTCCAAATCCATCATGGTTCCATCCTCCTTGCATGGCTAGGCATTTCCATTGAAGACTGTATAAGCTCGGTCATAATCAAAATTTTTACTATGCGCCAGGATGGCCTGACTTCCTATACCCATCATGACGTGATCAAGGCTTAGAAAAGCAAAACCACGCTCCGGCAGAAAACCCTGCTGGCCTGTATATTTGGTCCATCCTGTAGCCTGCATGCGGTAAATGGCGACGTTAGCTGCGCACATCTGGGCTACTAGCTCGGCGAATTCACGATCGATCTCACCACGCATTTCGCCCAGTTCACCCTTACAGGAAAACTCGATAGCACCATACACGCCGGGCAAAGACATCAATTGATCCAGTGTAGGCATATTATTTCCTTTCATTCAGTATCGTTTTCTTCCACGCCCGCCGATTGGCGCATGGTCGAAATCACTTCGCCAAACGAAGCCTTTTGCAGATGCAAAATGCACATGCTGTCGCGTACGCTGGTAATGCACATTTCCGGACCCCACATCGCCCAGCCATAGCAGGACTCCCAACCTGACTTATTCGCCAAACGATCCAGGAGCAGGCCTTGCATTTCCATAGTGAGCGTAATCGAGGAACACAAGCTAGCCATTGACTGCGCGTCCGTCATGGAGAAAGATCCTTCAAACTCTTCCAGCAATCCTTTTCGAGAAAAAAGACCCGCAGCCATGGCTCCTGAAAGTTTCAGCAATTCCGACGATCTTGACATGGATACCTCTCGATTATTTTCAGAGCGGGGCAGGTAGATTTAAATAACGAAGCCCTTTTGACTATAGAAGAAAATTAAAAAAAAGCATCAAGCAGAAGACCCGTAGGGGAAAATGGGGCTGTGGTTCTTGGCAAGAGACTCTTGCAAAACGATTTTTTCGGGGCGGCTAGCGATCGAGGCGACGCCTAACGCTGGCGCAGATGAGCGATTTGTCAGATTTACTTAATCCGCCGAATATCCCTGGTAGATAAGGGCGTTGGATTGATGTACTGGTAACCCCTGTATTCAAGGTAGGCAATCTCCGCAAAACCGGATGGCACTACGGTAATGAAGCCATCCATATCCTCCGGCTTGTAGCCGGCCATTTTCATGGCATTCCTGCACATGTAAAACTCCACACCCTCGTTTGCCAGAGCGGCCATTTTGTCAACAATGGCCTGGTATTTTGTATAGTTTTCCTTGGCGAAAGCCTTGAGTTCGGGTCCATGAGTAACGATCGCGACTTTTCCGCGCGTGACCTGCCGGGTATTCCGCACAAAATCATAGAGGAGATCGAGTTTTTGCGGGTCGTCATAACTGACGTCGAACACGGTATTGAGAACAGGAGTTGGGCGCGTTTTAACCGTAGCGGTTCCATAGGGGGCAGCAATATCCTTCGCGGTCGCGGTACCCAGGCATGTCAGCATACCCAGAATGACTATGACAGACTGTTTCCATCTCACGGTGCATCTCCTATGGATTCAGTTGGCGGCATAGCACAAACAGCCCAGCCACTGCCTTCATGCATGGTTGTTTTGAAACTTGATCCAGGCGGCCAATTTTTCTTCCTCTTTCTGGAGTTCAAATGCATTGATTAATCCACGCTGCAAGGCAAGCGCCACGGCGCGCATACGCACATTGATCAGTTCGCTGTCGCACAAAGTATAGCCTTCCGCATTGGCACCCAATTTCATATAAAGCGACTGGAGTCTATTCTGAACTCCACGCCGGGAAAGGTAGTGCCGCTCAGCGATGGCGTTATCTGTCAGCCCCAAAGCAAGGTCTATCAAAACTTCAAATTCAATATCGGAAATCGATGTGGCATGTTTGTGTGCCCGAGCCTGCACCGGACGCACGTGCGGGTCAATCCAGCACTGGCATTCCTCGAAAACCGCGTTGACCGCTTTTTCAAGAACCTCTAGCGAATTATTCTTCAGAACATAGCCGTAAACGGTTTCCGCCGGAACTATTTTTGCGAGTGCACGCACGTACATTTCGTCATCATATTGCGACCAGAACAGAAAACGAGCGCCTGGCTTGTTTTCCCACACCCTGCGGGCCAATTCAATGCCGTTTATTTTGGGCATCTGGATGTCCGTAATGACCCATGGCTCATCTAACTCAGTGCACAGGGACAGGGCTTGCATGCCATTCTGTGCCGATATCAC
>JANMKH010000170.1:0-10121 GCA_031371965.1 Sulfuriferula sp. | reverse complement strand
CGTCAGGGTGGTCTTGCCGTGGTCAACGTGCCCAATCGTGCCTACGTTGACGTGCGGCTTGGTACGCTCAAACTTGCCTTTTGCCATGATATCTATCCTCTCGCCGTAAACGATCGCTACAAACATTACAAAAACTTATGGTGCCCATGACGTGGATTGAACACGTGGCCTCTCCCTTACCAAGGGAGTGCTCTACCACTGAGCTACATGGGCTCTGAGGTGCCCATTAAACCGGACAGCCAATAAAAACTGGAGCGGGTGAAGGGAATCGAACCCTCGTCGTAAGTTTGGAAAACTTCTGCTCTACCATTGAGCTACACCCGCACACATTTGCCGGATGATGTTTTCCGGACATGACCGCACGCGCGATCCGCAACATCAAACCACCTAAATTCTGGTGGAGGGGGAAGGATTCGAACCTTCGAAGGCTGAGCCGTCAGATTTACAGTCTGATCCCTTTGACCGCTCGGGAACCCCTCCAAAACAAGCCGAAAATTATCTCAATAATCGCTACTCTTGTCAAACGTTAAAGCGGAAATGCATCACGTCGCCATCTTTTACAAGATATTCTTTGCCTTCCAGGCGCATTTTCCCGGCTTCTTTTGCGCCCTGCTCACCTTTGCAAGCGATAAAATCGTCATAGCCGGTGACCTCGGCGCGGATAAACCCGCGTTCGAAATCCGTATGGATAACTCCGGCCGCTTGGGGCGCGGTACTGCCTTGGTGAATTGTCCAGGCACGCACCTCCTTCACCCCGGCGGTGAAATAGGTTTCCAGCCCGAGCAATTCGTATGCGGCGCGAATCAGCCGGTCCAGACCGGGCTCGGATTGCCCCAGGTCCGCCAGAAACACCTGCTTGTCGGCGTCATCCATATCCACCATTTCCGCTTCGAGGGCAGCGCACACCACCACCACTGGCGCGCCCTCGCGCGCGGCGAATTCACGCACCCGCTCCAGTAGTGGGTTATTGTCAAAACCCTGCTCATCCACATTGGCCGCGTAGAGCACCGGTTTGGCGGTAAGCAGGCACAACGGCATGAGCAAGGCCTGCTGTTCGGCATCCAGGTTCATGGCGTATACCGGCTTGCCCTGATCGAGATGAGCGCGTGTCTCATCCAGCAAGCTTACCAACTTCGCAGCTTCCTTGTCGCCCGAACGAGCCGCTTTCTGGTAACGCATAAAGGCTTTTTCCAGCGTACCCAGATCCGCTAGCGCCAGCTCGGTCTGGATGGTTTCAATGTCGGAAATGGGATCTACCTTACCCGCCACGTGTATGACATTGTCATCTTCGAAGCAGCGCACCACATGAGTAATAGCGTCGGTTTCACGAATATTGGCCAGAAACTGGTTACCCAGGCCCTCACCTTTTGAAGCACCCGCCACCAACCCTGCAATATCTACAAACTCGACGATGGCAGGCAGCACACGCTCCGGTTTGACGATCTGGGCCAATTGGGCCAGACGCGAATCCGGCACCTCAACTACGCCAGTGTTGGGCTCGATAGTACAAAACGGATAGTTCTCGGCGGCAATGCCAGCGCGCGTCAAGGCATTAAACAGGGTGGACTTGCCCACATTGGGCAAGCCCACGATTCCACATTTGAGGCTCATGATTTATTTGGTTTGTGTGTGCAATTTAAGCATGGCAACTGAAAAATCACCGCGCAACATGTCGGGCAATACGCGCAATGAATCGATAATTGCGTTTTCGATCTGCGTAAATTCATCATTACGTGGCGGGTTCAACACGTAGTTCACCACTTCACTCTTTTCACCGGGATGACCAATCCCCAGGCGCAACCGCCAGAAATCCTTATTGCCAAGCTGAGCCGCGATGTCCTTGAGACCGTTGTGACCACCGTGACCACCCCCCATTTTCAACCGCGCCACACCCGGCGCCAAATCCAGTTCGTCGTGTACCACCAGAATCTGTGCCGGTTCGATTTTATAAAAACGCGACAGCGCGGCGACTGCCTTGCCGCTTGCGTTCATAAATGTCTGAGGTTGCAATAAAAAAACCTCGCCGGACACAGTATTTCCACGCCCGGCGATGCCGAAATAGCGGCTTTCCGGTTTAAGTACGATGCGCAAATTCTCTGCACAACGCTCTGTCCACCAGAACCCGGCATTATGCCGGGTACGCTCGTAATCACGCCCCGGATTGCCCAGCCCAACAATAAGCCGCAGGGCAGCCATGAGTCGGGAAAATTCGCAGATTTAAGCTGCAGGCGGTACAGCCGCTGGCGCAGCGGCTGTACTTTCCGCTTCAGCCGCATCTTCCGCTACGGCACCACGTGGGATCACTATGGTAACCACCGCTGAATCGTCACCCTTATGGCTGGCGATTTCTACACCCTCTGGCAGCTTCAACTGGGACAGGTGGATGGAGTGACCAGCCTGCAAGTCCACGAGATCCACTTCAATGAATTCCGGCAGGTTGTCCGCCAGACACGACACGTCCAGATCGGTCATGATGTGGGTGACGACACCAGAAGCCAGCTTTACGCCGGGCGCGATGTCTGCATTGACAAAATGCAGCGGCACTTTGACGTGGATTTTTTGAGTTTTGTCGACGCGCTGAAAATCGATGTGCTGAACTTCCATGCGGAACGGATGCATGATGTAGTCGCGCAACAGCACGGCTTCTTTGGCGCCATCGATAGCCAGGGTAAGAATAGAAGCGTGAAAGGCTTCACGCTTGAGCGCGTGAAACAGCGCATTGTGGTCCAGCTCGATGTTGACAGCCTCTTTGCCTGCACCGTACACCACACCTGGGGTTTTTCCTTGGCGACGCAGGCGGCGGCTCGCACCCTTACCCTGTACGTCACGTTTGTTAGCGATTACTTCCATGATTTACTCCAGCAAAATGACTCAACCTGCTCAACGCAGGCTTCGTCTGGTTACCCCGTACCCGCGACCAGGCTACGGAGGCGTGGTGCACGCATGCGTGCACCACTAAAACTTATTCCATAAACAACGAACTGACCGAATCATCGTTGCTGATGCGGCGCATGGTTTCCGCCAACAATTCCGCGACTGAAAGCTGACGGATGCGAGTGCAATTTTTAGCTTCGTCGCGCAATGGAATGGTGTCCGTTACCACCAACTCATCTATCGCAGAATTCTCGATACGCTGTACCGCAGTACCGGAAAGCACCGGATGAGTACAATAGGCCAGCACCCGCTTGGCGCCCTTATCTTTCAATGCCTGCGCGGCTTCGCACAAGGTATTGGCGGTATCCACAAGATCGTCCATGATGACGCAGGTTCGGCCATCCACGTCACCGATAATATTCATCACTTTGGCCACATTGGGCTTGGGGCGACGCTTGTCAATAATGGCGAGGTCTGACTCCAGACGCTTCGCCAAGGCGCGTGCGCGCACTACACCGCCTACGTCAGGCGATACCACAATCAGGTCAGGATACGATTTTTTCCATACATCACCCAACAAGATCGGAGAGGCATAGATGTTGTCGACCGGTATATCGAAAAATCCTTGAATCTGATCCGAGTGTAGATCCATAGTGAGCAGACGATCCACGCCCGCACTCGCCAGCATATTGGCCACCACCTTTGCCGTAATCGCTACCCGCGCCGAGCGTGGTCGACGGTCCTGACGCGCGTAGCCAAAATACGGTATCGCTGCCGTAATGCGCGCCGCCGAGGCCCGTCGCAACGCATCCACCATGACCATAATTTCCATCAGGCTGTCATTGGTGGGCGCGCTAGTTGACTGCAACACGAACACGTCCTTACCGCGCACATGCTCGAGCAACTCCACCATCACCTCACCATCGGAGAAACGCGCCACGGTAGCGCGTCCCAGATGTATATTGAGATGACGCACTACATCTGCGGCTAGCCGGGGATTGGCATTGCCGGTGAATACCATCATGCTGTCGTACGCCACAACTCACCCCATCCCAAAAAAACTAAAGCGTGTAACGGTCATTACACGCTTCTTGCTGGCGCCCGGATGGGCTACCGTAAAATCCTGGCAGGGGAGGTAGGGATCGAACCTACGAATGACGGGATCAAAACCCGTTGCCTTACCACTTGGCGACTCCCCTATTACTTAAACTCTGTGCTACTTCATTGTCATCCGCATAATCGTAAAGCGGATGCTTATCCAAACCTGCCGCTACGAAACCACGCATATTCCGCGGGATTTTCGCCAGCACACCTTGTGCTGTTTCGGCTGTATCAAACGCTGCAAACACACACGCGCCGGATCCACTCATGCGCGCTTCACCATGCTGACCCAGCCAGTCCAGATGCCGCGCCACTTCTGGATAATCGCGGCAAACCACAGCTTGCAGGTCGTTCCGCATGCCAAACATACTGGCTTCGGAAAAGTCGGCTATTTTGATGATTTCGCTGTCTCTTGTCAAATCCGGATGTGCAAATATTGCCTGGGTCGAAACACTCGCCGCCGGGGTCAGCACTACATACCAGGCCGGTGCCAGCGTTACAACTTGCAACGTCTCGCCAATTCCCTCGGCCAATGCGGTCTGGCCAAATACGAAAACCGGTACATCCGCTCCCAGTTTTAACGCCAATTCCTGCAAGTGGACGCGCGATAAACCCAGACCCCATAAACGGTTCAACCCCAACAGCACACTCGCCGCATCCGAACTGCCTCCGCCCAAGCCACCCCCCATGGGCAGGCGTTTTTCCAGACGGATACCCACCCCCTGCATACAACCTGTCTCAACTTTCAACAGTTGCGCTGCGCGTACGCATAGATCGTCTGCCTCCGCCACGCCCGCCAGCGGCTGCTGGCGAACAATGCGCCCATCTTCACGCAAGCTCAGATGTAGCGTATCGCCGTAATCGATCAAGCGAAACAGTGTCTGCAACAAATGGTAGCCGTCCGCACGCCGGCCTACCACATGCAGGAACAGATTTAATTTTGCCGGTGCAGGACATACCAGGGTGGTCATTGTGCGACAGCTTTCAGCGTCCACTGATCCATCACCAGACGAATTTCCAGGTCATCACGCTGCAATGTCATTTTGCGCGGCAAGCCTTGCCCATCGACAGTTTGCCAGGCACTGTAATTCACCCGCCATCCATCCTGCACGAGTAGCGTGGGGCGTTGTTGCGCATCACGGTCAGCTTGATACGGGAGCGACGGCGCTGGCTGCCCCACTACCCAATAACTCAGGCCCGAGAGTGGCAAACGCCACCCCAGCAAGTCCTGGGTGAGGGTTTCCGTGTCAGCCGCATGATGGACTTTGTGCGCCTGATCAATCAGTGTCACGCCCTCTGCATCACGAGTAATTTGCGTAACTGTCTGACCCAGCGGCGACAGCAAGGTAATGTTGTCCTGGGCTGGCCGATGCTGCCAACGCAGGCTACCTGAAGATGACTGGTCATGATACTTCACCGCAATCCGGCCGGAGAGATCGAATATACGGGGCGCCTGAGTTGCCACTGGCGCCCCTGCTTCCGGCGCTAAAGTGGCACAGCCGGCCAGACCAAGTATAAAAAAAATGCTGGCGGGCATGCGCCAGCATTGCCTGATAAAAAGCATGTTTAAGGTTTCTTGAATTTCTGCATCACGTCCAGCAACGCCTGATTTTGAGGGCTGCCGTCCAGCGCAGTTTGCCATAACTTCCGCGCTTCATCACGGTTGCCTTTAGCCCACAGCACTTCGCCCAGATGCGCTGCGATTTCCGGGTCTTTGCGTAGCGCAAAGGCACGCTGCAGATAGTCCAGCGACTTGTCCAGATTACCCTGGCGGTACTGTGCCCAGCCCATGCTATCAAGGATGAAAGCATCGTTGGGAGCTAGTTTCAAGGCATGATCCAGAAGCTGCACCGCCTCGGTGAGTCGATTGGTGCGATCGGCCAGTGTATAGCCCAAAGCATTGTAAGCCTGGGCATAATCTGGTTTGATCTGAATCAGATGGCGCAGGTCTTTTTCCAGCACATCAAGCTTGTTAACGCGCTCCGCTGCCATCGCATGATCGTACAATAACTCTGGCGAATCCGGCCTGCTTGCCAACGCATGGCTCAGTAATTCGTAAACACCCTTGTAGTCTTTGGTTTCGCGCAGCAATTGCGCTTCCGCTTCGATCAGCTGTACTTTATCAGCGTCACCATCGACCTTAAGGTTATGTAGATAAGCCCGCGCTTCAGCCGTTTTTCCCTGTTTCGCCAGTAATCCGGCATAACGGATTTGCGCGGAAATATAGTGTGCACCAGGGGCGACCGATAGATACCACTTGGCAGCCTGATCGTATTGTTTACGTATCTCGGCTACCTGCCCCAAATAAATTTGAGCCGCACCTGCATCAGCAGAGCTCGTTGCCAACACACCTTTGAATGCGCTTTCAGCACTATCAAGGTCATTCAATTGTAGCGACAACAGTCCAATGGCCATACCGAGCTCGGGGTTGCCCGGCACGTCTTTTTCCAGTTGCCGAAATTCGTCCCGTGCCGCCGCATATTGGTTCTGGCTGACCAATTGACGTGCATAAATCAGGCGTACCTGTTTGGCATCGGGATATTGCTTGAGAAAATCCCGTAAAAACGCGGTACCGTCCGTAGTGTTTTCACGTCCCACCAACTGAAACTGAAACAATGCTGCCAGCTCCCAACCCGGTTTGAGCTTGGCCGCTGTTTTAATTTCATTCATGGCCTCGTCGTAACGACCGGCATTCGCTGCGGCTTGCGCAATGGCAAAATGCGCTTCGGCCAGATTCGGGTAGGGTGCTGCCAGTTTTTTAACCAGTTCCAGCGCGGCCTGTTTATCCTTTTGACGGGCCAGCAGGGTATCCAGGTGCATAAAACCAGCGCCTGCATTGTCACCCTCGGCTGCAATCAGCTTATCCAGATGTGGCCGCGCCTCGTTGAGTTTGCCATCACTCACCAGCAATGCCGCCAAGGATTTTTGCGCATTCAGCGAATCAGGTTGCGTATCCAGCCATATATTGGCCGCTGCACGGGCCGCCGCCGCCTGATGCGCATACATTGCCACCTCCGTCGCACGCTCGGCAATCCGCGGATCGCGAGTGGTTTTAGCAAGATCGAGATAAGCCTCGCTGGCAACCGCCAAATCCCCACGCTGACCAGCAATTTCTGCTACCAGAAACTCGTACAGCAGCTGACTGGTCAGCTCTACCTTGGGAAGCGCAAATTCCTTTTTTGGCTTTGCTGTCTTAGCGGCCTTGGCGGGCGCAGCTTGTTCGGCATAGGCCAACGATTGGGCACCAAACGCCAGGCACAGGCCTGCGACGGCAAGATAATGAGGTATCGGACGCATGATTGCTCCAGGTTGAGTTATGTTTTTAGAGATTGTAGATGAAATTAAGTTGCATCGTCGTTGCAGGGTCAAAAGCAGTGATAGTCTTGTCCATGCTTCTGTAACATCTTGCGCGCCGCAGCAAAATCCGGATAGAGCCGGGCCACCTCGCGCCAGAATGCCGGAGAATGATCGAGATGGGCGAGATGCGCCAGTTCATGCGCCAGCACATAATCGATTTGCGCTTCAGGCGCCTGAATCAGCCGCCAATTGAGCCGCACTACTCCGCTACGTGTACAACTCCCCCAACGCGTACGCGCGTCGCTAACCAGCAAACCAGCCGGAGCACTGCGCAAAAATGGCAAAAAGGTCTGCAAGCGCGCTTGAAAATAAATCCGGGCGGCACACCGGTACCAGGCCAGCACGGCTCCCTGCACTGCGGCACCGGGCTTGATCGGCAGCCATAGCTGCTGATCTTTCACCTCCGCCGTGCCGGCAGGAGAAATACTACGCAAGTGCAATTGGCCACCCAGATAGGGCAGCTGCATCCCATCACACCAGGTAATTTCCAGGGCAGGGACGGATTTGACAGCATCCAGCTTGGCGCGCACCCAATCCGCCTTGTGTACGATAAAGCGTTCCACCTCGGTGAGCGGCAAGCGCCAGGGTGCATTGACAGACAGTCCGCTGTTTTGGATAGTCAGCGCCAGCGTGCGCCGTGCATTACTGCGTTTCAAGGTGTAGTCAAGCTGCTCGCCATTCAGACTGACGCTACGCGTTTCGCTGCTGCGGCGCAGTTCAGGCATAGCTTTGCAGTTGTTGCATCTCGGTTTCTATCCAGGTTTTCACCTGCTCATTGAGGGCGTCGGGCTTCATACCGGTCGCATCGATCGCCGGACCAATACTCAGCGTAATCAGGCCCGGGTGTTTGAGAAAGGAATTTTTCGGCCAGAATTCACCGGCATTGTGCGCTACGGGCACCACTAACGCATTCACATGGCTGGCCAACCACGATCCACCAATGCCGTAACGTCCAACCTCACCAGGCGCCATGCGTGTTCCTTCCGGGAAAATCATCACGCCAAAACCCTCGGCCAGGCGCACACGTCCCTGTTCCACAATTTGCTTGAGCGCGGCGCGCCCCTCCGCGCGGTTGATGGCGATTGGTGACAACATTGCCATGCCCCAGCCGAAAAACGGCACCCACAGCAATTCGCGCTTGATCACAATCGCCATCGGCGGCAGCAGTACCGGCAGCGCTATGGTCTCCCATGCGGACTGGTGTTTGGCCATCACTACCGCAGGCGTTCCGGGCAGGTTCTCCAGACCGATTACCCGATAACGGATGCCGCATATCACTTCTGCCAGCCACACCACGATCCGGTTCCACAAAGTAATGATGCGGTAACGGATGCGCGCCGAAAATGGAAATGTAAACAGCGCGATGACAGAAAACACTACCGTCAGCACGGTTTGTAACACAGCAAAAAGTGCCGAACGCAGTACGATCATTGCGCAAGAAGGTGGGTAACCACTTCGGCCAGATCGGCGAAAACAACAGTGCCTTCAGGCAGGTTTCCGGCATTTAAGGTAGCCGCGCCTTTGCCGGTCTTGACCAGTATCGGGGCGGCGCCGACCGCTGCAGCGGCCTGCAGGTCACGCAAGCTGTCCCCCACTGCGGGTATGGCCGATAATTGCATATTGAAACGCGCAGCCATGTCCAGAAACATGCCCGGCAATGGTTTGCGGCACGCGCATTTTGAATCGGCGGCATGCGGACAATAAAACAGCGCATCGATCCGCCCACCCGCTTGCGCCAGCTCCTTGTGCATCTTGGTATGGATGGCGTTGAGCATGGCCATGTCAAACAGACCGCGTCCCACTCCCGATTGATTGGTTGCCACGGCAACCCGGTAACCGGCCTGATTCAGGCGCGCAATCGCTTCCAGGCTGCCGGGAATGGGTTTCCATTCGTCCGGCGACTTGATGAAGTGATCGGAATCCAAATTGATGACGCCGTCACGGTCGAGAATAATGAGTTTCATGCTATGAGTTTAAGCGGCGAGCCGGGAAATGTCAGCCACCCGGTTCATGGTCTGATGTAATTGTTTCAGCAAGGCAAGCCGGTTGGCCTTGAGAGCAGGATCGTCGGCGTTAACCATCACACTGTCGAAGAAGGCGTCGACGGAAGTCTTGAGGGCGGCCAGCGCCTGCAGCGATGCGGTGTAATCACCGGACCTAAACGCCGCATCAGCATTCGGTGCGATCTCGCTGAGTGCCGCAAACAGCGCGGATTCCGCTGCTTCGACAAAGCATGCCGGATCAACCACGCCACCCACCTCGCCCTCGGCTTTTTTCAGGATGTTGCCGACGCGCTTGTTGGCTGCGGCAAGCGCAGGGGCTTCGGGTAAGCCTGCAAAGACACGCACAGCATCGAGCAGCTTTGGAATATCAGCCAGCACCCGCGGATGCAGCGCCAGCACGGCATCGACTTCCTGCGCGCTGTAGCCCTGCTCGCGCAAGTTGCCCGAGAGACGATCATCGATGAAGTCCTGCGATTCCACTAAAGCACGCCCAAAATCAAAACCAGTAATACCCTTAAATTCATTCGCGGTGTTCCGAATCAACGTATCCAGGCTCAACGGCAAATTCTTCTCGGTTAACAGGCGAATCACGCCCAGCGCATGCCGGCGCAAGGCAAACGGGTCTTTGTCCCCTGTTGGGATTTGCCCGACGCCGAACATCCCCACCAGCGTCTCCAGTTTGTCGGCTAGCGCCACACACACGCCAACGTCATTTCGCGGCAATTTGTCACCGGAAAAACGCGGCTTGTAGTGATCCTCGATGGCAAAGGCGATGTCTTCAGACAA
>JANMKH010000292.1:0-7930 GCA_031371965.1 Sulfuriferula sp. | reverse complement strand
GGGTGGACTCTTGTTGTGCCGATCCATGGCTACCTTCCAGACCCCGTTTGGGGGGTCACCCGCCATACGATGTTGCCAACGTCATCGGCGACAAGCAGCGCGCCCATTCGGTCGACTGCCACGCCCACTGGACGTCCTAGTGCATTGTCGTCTTTATTGACGAAGCCGGTCAGTATGTCTTCGGGTTCACCTGCTGGTTGGCCGTTGGCGAAGGGCACAAAAATCACTTTATAGCCGCTGCGCGGTTTACGGTTCCAGGAGCCATGCTGACCGACGAACGCCCCGTCCGTAAAGCGCTTCGGCAATAAATTGCCCTCATAGAAAACCAGCCCGAGCGAGGCGGTATGCGCGCCAAGCGCGTAATCCGGCGCAATCGCTTTAGCCACCAGGTCAGGCCGCGGCGGCTTCACTCTGGTATCGACATGCTGGCCGTAATAGCTGTAAGGCCATCCATAGAAAGCGCCGTCCTTCACCGAGGTCATATAGTCGGGTACCAGGTCACTGCCGATTTCGTCGCGTTCGTTGACGGTGGTCCAGAGTGCGCCGCTCTGTGGTTGCCAGGCAAGGCCATTCGGGTTGCGCAAGCCCGAGGCAAAGATGCGCGAACGGCCTGTTGCACGGTCAACTTCCCAGATGGCGGCACGATTGACCTCGTTTTCCATGCCGTTTTCCCCGACATTGCTATTCGATCCCACTGTTACATACAGACGCGAACCGTCGCGGCTGGCGATCACATTTTTAGTCCAGTGATGGTTGATCGGGCCAGCTGGCAGATCAATCACTTTTACGCCGGGCTCGATGATTCGGGTTTCGCCGTTGCGATAGGGAAAGCGCACCAGTCCATCGGTATTGGCAACATAAAGGTCGTTGCCGACGAGCGCCATGCCAAAGGGAGAATTCAGGCCATGCAGGAAAACTGTGCGCAGGTTTGCGATGCCATCGCCATTAGAGTCGCGCAACAGGGTGATGCGATTTGCGCTCGGCACACCCGCCCCGGCACGTTTCATGACCAGCTTCATGATCCAGCCTTTAATGCCTTTGCTATCTTCCGGCTTGGGCGGAGCATTGCTTTCGGCGACCAGGACGTCGCCGTTGGGAAGAACATAGAGCCAGCGCGGGTGATCGAGGCCAGTAGCAAAAGCATTCACCCTAAGGCCCATGGCAGCTCGTGGTGTAACGCCTGCTGGCCAGCCTTTGGCAGGAGCTATATTGACGGTGGGTAAGAGCGTGGGGTTAGGGGACGGCAGCGTCGGATGCGGTCCAATGCCCGCCTGCTCAGGTAAGGTTGCCACTTCGCCACACGCGCCAAGATTCAGTATTAACAGGCAGACGAGCAGCCGAAAAATGAAGGCGTGGCGCATTCGGTATGTCCAGGACGAAATGAATTGATGTATCGAAAGGAAGTGAAAAGCACGACCAGAAAGGGTGTCTTCCTCCCCACCCACTTAAGTCCAGCGTGGCTTGTTTTGCTGCATGAATTTCTTTTTTTCGAATGCGCGGTTTTTTGTGGAGTGCGGTGAAACAGCATCTGCGCCGCTTACCTCAGGCACTATATATTGCTTTGCCAAGGTCTCTTTGCTGCCATCATTGGGGTAACTTGCTGCGCTTGTCGTGGCGGCCACGGTGGCGAAAGAAATGGTTAGGGCCAACGCCATGAATGCGGACTTGGCAACCTGGGTTTGAATTCTTTGAGCCATGGCGGATAGAGTCTTTCTTTTGAATACATCGGGATTAAATATATCCAAAGCGTTGAATAGAGACGGAACGCTGACTTGATTGCATAACATATGGAATGTAATGCAACCAAGTCGCGAGCGCTTCGCACATGAGAAAAAATCGCAAACTCAGTGCTTATGTTTGTTCGTATCCTTAATGGCTTCTTTGGCGTCGCCGACACTTTTTTGCAACTTGCCGGCCACCTGTTTTTTAAGCCCTTTGGCTTGCTGTTCTTTGCTACCCACCAGCCTGCCTGCGCCTTGCTGAGTTTTACCGGCGATGTCCTTGGCAGTACCTTTGATTTGATCCTTGTTCATGATTTAACTCCTCCAGAAAAATTAAAATTCATTCAACAGTGATGAATCATCTGTAAAGCTTGCCACTTGCTGTTTTTCACGGATGGGGTAACTCAAAGGGCATTTATTCCTTATTCCGTAGTGACAACAAGCGATTTCAAGATAGTACGGATATGGTCAGGGTTCCGTACGTTAGCGTACGTAATGAAAAATTTAATCCACGTGCCGGTTCCGGATGGTATCCGCGCGTTATATTCGCGCCACATCGCCCGCTTCTGGTTTTCCGACACTAAATCCATTCAACACTTCGCTTCGGGAATGGTTCATCCCTGGCTGGTCGAGTATTGGCTGTTACAGGGCGTCAGGGTGGAATGAATCTTCCATCGTCAATGCTGTCGACATTTCCTTGATGCCTGGTTTCGTTCCAGCTCGGTAAGGAAAGTGTAAGGCTAACTGTGACAAGATAACTCGATGAGTTGATCAGCAATGAATTTGAAAAGGAACGTGGATATGCCCAGCTTCAAGATTTGGTTTGAACGGAAGGACAAGACGGCTATCAATAGCCAGTACATTACGTTGTCAGTGCGCTTGCCGCTCATATTGCTGGCTTGTTTTGCTTTGGCGTCATGCGGGCATGCTGAGAAAGATACCCATGCCGGGCAACCAGTAACCAAACGTAAACTCGTATTTAAACAAATACTGCGCGACTTCGAGCCCATGGGATTGATGGTGCGTGGGCGTAAGCCCTATGAAAAAGATCGGTTTTTGCAGTATGCGGTGGAATTGCAAACACTGAGCACTCAACCCTGGAAATATTTCACGCCGGACAGTAATTACTCTCCAACCAGAGCCAAGATTGAAGTTTGGCAAAAGCCGGCCGAATTCAAACAGGCACAGCAGACTTTCATAGCGGCTTCTGCGCAGCTGGCCGAAGGAGCAAAGACGGGCAATATGGATGTAATTCGTGCGGACTACGGGAAAGTGGCAGACAGTTGCAAAGCTTGCCATCGTGACTTCCGGGGCGGCCCGCATTAATTAAGTCTTAAAATGTTTCAACCAATGGAAACGGGTACCAATACGCTGATCATTACCAATCCGAATAACAGAAAAGCATGCCAGTTGCTGGCAAAATGCAATTTAGGCGCCGAAATTTCGCTTGGCAGGTCTTTGTATCCAGTAATCATCGGGGAGATCAAATTGTCATGCTTGAAGAATCGGTAAAACAGCACAGCGCTGACATGCAGGCCGACCAGCGCAAGCACGAAGTTAAAAAGTTGCTGATGAATACCGCTGATGGTGTCGCTGAGGGAATAACCCACCAAGAATGCCAGTGGTCCTTGAGTGGCTACATCGTCACTTGAAAACAGACCGGTTCCTGCCTGGGCAAATAAAATCCCCAGCATCACTATGACCATCCAGCCACCCAGGGGATTGTGCCCAATTTGTTGGCTCGGGTGCGGCTTGTGTAAGGTGCCAGCATATTTCAGTGTCGTGAGAAAGCTTTGAATGAAGCTGGTAAAACGTGCCGTAGTGCTGCCCACGAATCCCCACAGCACTCTGAACAGGATGAGGATCAGCGTGGCATAGCCTGCATACAGATGGTATTGCATGGCGTTATCGAAAAGCTCGGCGCTCGCCCAGGAGGCGACAAAGCAGATTGCCAAACCCCAATGAAAGAGGCGTACAGGAGAATCCCATACCTTTATTTTTACACTGGGGGAAGTTATGTTTTTCGACATGGCTTTGCTGCAGAGGAACGATCCGATCGTTTGATCGGAGTTTAAGAAATAGTTCCCTATCGGCTGCTTAAAAAATAAGCAGTGGAAAATCCGGGCCAATCTGGAAGACAAATCAACCCGCGATCAGTTCAGCCAATAAAATACCCCATGTCTTCCAGCGTTTTCCCGGCGGCCAGGGCTTCAATCACCCACTTCGGTTTACGCCCTCTTCCGCTCCAGGTTTGGCCTTCCTTGTTTCTGTAACGGGCTGGGCTAGTAGTGCCGGGCTGTTTCTTGGTTTTGTTTTTAATAATCCCAAGATCCTTACTGGTAATGCCGTATTCAGCCATCCTGGCCTTAATTTCGGTAATAACAGCGAGCAACTCTGCTTTACGCAATGCTTCTGCCTCTTTTTCAAGCTGGGCAATTTTGTTTTTGATTTCTTTATAGGTCGTCATAACTATGGGCTCCTTTGCGATATGGTTGAGCTAATCAATTGAAATAAAAATATCAAAACTAAAATTATGAAAACATTTTATGTCAGATATTTTTAAAATTTAACGTTTAGCCAATCAATGAATTGAAATTAGTTTTCATCTAATTGTATATGATTGATAAGTTAAATACACATTCATATATATCAAGGATTGGATCATTTTTTAAATTGCGGCATCTGAATTGATATCAGGCGCGATCGATGCCAAATCTGAATATTGCCGGGTCAACGAGGGCTTCTTGCTCATTTCATACTGACGGGGGAAGCTTGCCCTTGCTCACACTTTCACCATCCCGGGCGCGTAATGCCCAGAATGAAAGTGAAGACAGGATGGTCAAGCCGGCCAAGGTCAGAAACGCATGGTGCAATGCATACGTCACCGCTATACGGTCGGTTTGTGGCAGTCCCCCCAGGTACCAGGCGGCGATCAGTGATCCGCAGGCCAGCCCGAAGCTCATTGATATCTGCTGTAGCGTGCTGGCGATGGTGCTGGCCATGCTTGAGTCGGGCGTTTCGATGTCGGCATAGGCCATCGAGTTCATGCTGGAAAATTGCAGCGAGTTGAAAAAGCCCTGCGCCAGCCCGAGCAGCACGATCAACACTATCGGCGTGGCTGGAACCACCATAGAGAAGAGGCCGATGGTGACTCCGATCATGAGCGTATTGACTATGAGCACTCGCCGGTATCCATAGCGTCGCAGTACCCATGCAGCGATGAACTTCATTCCCATGGCAGCGGCAGCGGCAGGCATCATCAACAGGCCCGACTCCCAGGCAGGCAGGCCCAGTCCGAGCTGATAGAGCAGCGGCAGCAGAAATGGAAGTCCGCCGATACCCAGTCGAGTGATGAAGCCGCCGATTACCGAGACGCGGAACGTGCGTACCCGAAACAGTGCCAGGCGCAGCAACGGATACGATGCTTGGCGTGCATGCAATACGTAGGCGGCCAGCAGACTGAGGGAAAGCAGCAGCAGAATAGCCGCCGAAGTCACGTCCAGGTGATGCTCGCCGAACACTTCCAGTAGCCACGAAAGTAGCGCTGTACCCGAGCCGAACAGGACCAGACCAATCAAATCCAGCGGTCGCGGCGCCTCACCTCGATAATCCGGCATGTGGCGATGGATGAGCAGCAGCGCCACCAGACCCACCGGCACGTTGACGAAGAAGATTTCCCGCCATGACAGCCAGTGCACGATGAGGCCGCCCACGGTTGGGCCGAGCAGCGGACCGATCAGCGCCGGGATGATGACGAAGTTCATCGCCGTCAGCAGTTCCGCTTTGGGAAAGGTGCGAATGATCGCGAGCCTGCCCACCGGCATCATCATCGCTCCGCCTATTCCCTGCAGAATGCGCGCAGCTACCAGCATCGGGACATTGACGGCCAAACCGCACAGTATCGAGGACAAAATGAAGACGGCTACAGCTATGCCAAATACACGTCGCGTGCCGAATCGGTCGGCCATCCAGCCGCTCACCGGAATACATACGGCGAGGCTCAGGATGTAACTGGTCACGACAGCCTTCAGGCTAAGCGGCGTTACATGCAGGCTCGCCGCCATGGCCGGAACCGCGGTATTGACGATAGTGGAGTCAAGCTGCTCCATGAACAGGGCCGTGGCAACGACCCAGGGCAGATAGCGTTTAACTGTAGGGTTGTTCATCAGTGGATGCGGTGCAATGTGGACGATGCTTTATCGAAGTATTGAGCGATTCACATCACACCGGCACTTCGATGCATGGTTCATTCACTACATGAGATGCTTTAGAGATTAGCGGACAGCGCAAGCACTTGCAAACCAGTTTAATCTGGAAGCGGCAGGCCTGATCATGAAGCGAAGAAAAATTTCATTCGCTTGAATTATGTGCGAGCCGGAGAGCAGCTGAAGGCGAAGTTGCCGGCAACCAGAAATATACAGCCGAATTTTTCTTTTGCGATAGGGTCGGATATGGCCCGATGCGCTGGCAGATTAATCTTCGCCCTTCAGGCCCTGCCACAGAGCCTGATTGAATCGCGGCGTATCCAGGTGGTCTTCCGATGCAAAGTTTTGCCCCTGCATTACCCGCTCCCAATAAGCTGCGGTGCGTCGCGGTTTGGCGTAACGGGCTGTTTCCGGCGTGGAGGCCAGGGTGTTTCGGGCCGTGCGCGGTGGCAGTGGCAGTTGGGTGGTGCGCAAAACTTCCGGCACGATGGCGGTATAGTCCGGGGGCGCCAAATGGCGCTCAAAAACCGCGGCCATAGGCAGGGCGTTACCGTCCGTCAGTCCCATGGGGGATAGGCCCAATACATCCTCAATCGTGCGTAGCAGATTCACCGTAGTGTAGCGAGTCGATACTACAACGTTGCATTTCACATAGGGGCCGATCATATAGGCCAGACTGCGATGGGCATCCACGTGGTCTCCGCCATCCTGAGCATCGTCTTCCACCACCACGATCAGGGTATTGTTCCGATAGGGTAATCCCCTACAAAAAAGAGGCGTTTGAAAGTAGAGTTTTCTTAAATGAGATTTGAGGAATTTTTACATGAAGACATCCCGCCTTAGCGACAGCCAGATCATGCAGATTTTGAAGCAGGCGGCAAGGTGCGCGAGATCGGTATGGGTGCGACACATACCCGTACGCTGGCTGAGGCACGCGATAAGGCAGAGCAGATGCGCCGTGCAGTAGCAGACGGCACCGACCCGGCAGGCGTGATACGGGTTAAGCCTGACTCTACGGCCATGACGTTCAAGGACTGCGCACTGGCATTGATCGAAGCCAAGCGCCCAGGCTGGCGCAATGCCAAACACGCCAAGCAATGGGAAACGACGCTTGAGCAGTTTACCTACCCGGTCATAGGCGACAAGCTGCCCGCCGATGTAAGCCTTGCCGATGTGGGCGGCCAAGACCGAGACAGCCAGCCGGGTGCGTCAACGCATCGAGGCCGTGCTGGATTATGCAACGGTTCACGATGACAGTGACCGCCGCAACCCTGCACGCTGGAAAGGCGTCATGGATAAGGTGTTACCCGCACCGACAAAGGTCTATAAGCGCATCCATCACCCCGCCGCACCTTATACCGAGGTACCGCGCATCATGTCCGCATTGCGCAATAAAGACTTTGTATCGGCTTGCTGTCTGCGCTTCCACATCCTGACGGCAGCACGCTCTGGCGAGGCACGCGGAGCAATGTGGGGCGAGATAGACCTGGACGCCAAAGTCTGGACAATTCCAGCCAGCCGGATGAAGGCAGGAAAAAAACACCGGGGTCCCTTGTGTGCCGAGGTCGTTGAGATACTTACCACGATGCAACAATGGCGCATGGCAGGAACAGAACTGGTATTTCCGGGTACGCGCAGCGGCTTATTGTCTGATGTAGCAGTCAACAAAACACTGCGCACCGTTGCCGATGGCGTCACCGTTCACGGGTTCAGATCATCATTCCGCGACTGGGGCGCAGAGCAAACCAATATCCCCCACGCTATTATGGAGGCTGCACTGGCTCACAGCAATCAGGACAAGACCGAGGCCGCGTATATGCGTAGCGACCTATTCGAGCGCCGCCGCGAGCTTATGGACGCATGGGGGGCGCTACTGTGCTGGTGCTGGTAACGTAGTGCGGCAGGTAAGCGCCGCATGATGCGGAAACAATAGCTCAACCAATAATAACGCTTTACAATACTAACGCTGTTCAATATCATAAACCATGATTCAGACTTTTGCTG
>JANMKH010000276.1:0-2897 GCA_031371965.1 Sulfuriferula sp. | reverse complement strand
AAACTGCTGCTGGGTGGCGCCGGGCTGGCCCTGCTGGAGACCCTGTCGGCCAAGCTGCGTATTTTCCGCGCACCGGAATTCCTGGGAACCGCGTTTCTGCTTGCGGTTCTGGGGATGCTGATGCTGGAGCTGTAAACGATGGCTACATTTACCGGACAACTGATTAATTTTCTGGCGGCACTGCTGCTGTTGATCGCCTTCGCCATGTTGTCGCAGCGGCGTATTCTGTCCCTGATCTACCTGTTCGCCTGGCAGGGGTTCGTGCTGGCGCTGAGCACCACGGTAGTGGCGTACTCTACCCACCAGCCGCATTTGTATTATTCGGCCTTTTTGACCCTGCTGCTGAAGGCGTTCCTGCTGCCCTGGATACTGCACCGGCTGATTATCCGCCTCAATATCAAGTGGGACGTGGAAACCATGATCAACGTCCCGACGACCATGCTGGTCGGCATCGCTCTGGGGATCTTCGCCTTCAACCTGGCGGCGCCGATTTCGCAACTGGCCGACACCATTATCCGCAGCACGCTGGGCATCGCCACGGCCAGCGTGCTGCTGTCGTTCCTGATGATGATTACCCGGCGCAAAGCAGTGGCGCAGGTGGTCGGCTTCCTGGCGATGGAAAACGGGCTGTTCTTCGCCGCCACCAGCGCCACTTACGGCATGCCGATGGTGGTGGAACTGGGCATCGCGCTCGACGTGCTGGTGGGGACCTTCATTTTCGGTATTTTCTTCTTCCAGATCCGGGAAACTTTCGACAGTCTGGATATTAAAAATCTGGAAAAACTGAAAGAGGATTGAGGTGGAAATTCTTTGGCTACTGGGTGTTCCTCTGTGCGGCGGGATATTGCTGGCCCTGTTCGGCCACAAGCGCTGGGCGCATGAACTCAACACGCTGATGAGCCTGGCCACCTTCATTGCCGCTGCCGTTCTCACCGCCCGCATCGTCAACCAAGGGCCGATGACGGCGTTCAGCGAACAGTTCTTCATCGACTCGTTCAACGTTTTCCTGGTCGCACTGACTGCCTTCGTGGGATTCACCACCGCGCTGTTTTCGCGCGCCTACATGCGCATCGAACAGCACCACGGCAAGCTCTCGGCGAACATGCTGCGCCTCTACCACAGCATGTACCAGCTGTTCACCTTTACCATGCTGCTGGCACTGACCACCAACAACATGGGCATCCTGTGGGTGGCGATGGAAGCCGCCACGCTGACCACGGTGCTGCTGGTCAGCCTGTACCGCACCCCGGCCAGCCTGGAGGCGGCGTGGAAATATTTCATCCTGTGCGGCGTCAGCATCGCGCAGGCGCTGTTCGGCACCATCCTGCTGTATTTCGCGGCGGAGAAACTACTCGGCGCCGGCGGCAACGCGCTGCTGTGGACGCATCTCAACGAGGTGAAAGGCCACCTGGAACCCACCGTACTGTCGCTGGCCTTCGTCTTTCTGCTGGTGGGTTACGGCACCAAAGTCGGGCTGGCGCCGCTGCACAACTGGCTGCCGGATGCCCATGCCGAAGGCCCGACGCCGGTGTCCGCGGTGCTGTCCGGTTTGCTGCTCAATGTTGCGTTGTACGCGGTGGTGCGCAGCAAAGTGCTGGTGGACGGAGCGCTCGGCTCGCACCTGGCCGGCAATCTGATGATGGGGTTCGGCCTGTTCAGCGTGGTGGTCGCGGCGTTTTTCCTGTCGCGGCAAAAGGACGTCAAGCGCATGTTCGCCTATTCCTCGATCGAGCACATGGGCCTGACGACGTTCGCGTTCGGCATAGGCGGCGCGGTTGCCACCTTCGCTGCACTGCTGCACATGACGGTGCACTCGCTCACCAAGTCGGCCATCTTCTTTACAGTGGGGCATGCGGCACAGAAAATGGGTTCGCAGCTGATCGAAAACATTCGCGGCCTGATCGATACCAACCCCACCATCGGCTGGGGCTTGATGCTGGGCAGTCTGGCCATCCTTGGCATGCCACCGTTCGGCGTGTTCGCCAGCGAATTCCTGATCATTACCACCGCCATGCATGAGCATCCCTGGACCACGCCGTTCCTATTGATAGCATTGGGGGTCGCCTTTGCGGCCATTTTCACCCGGGTGCAGGAAATGGTGTTCGGGGAGACGACGGGTAAGCGTCTGCCGCACCCGCCCGCGCTGATTCCGGTATTCGTGCATCTTGCCCTGGTATTGCTACTGGGGCTGTACATCCCGCCTTATCTTGCCGACTGGTACCGCCAGGCAGCGCGGTTGATCGGCTGAAGGAGCCACATGCGCATCGAAGATTTTGATCTTGCATTGTCTCCGCTTCCCGGTGCGGCACCGGTGTGGCACGGCGATGTGGATGCCGCAGCATGGCGCCAGGTCTGCCAGCAGGTGCATGACAAGGGCGGGCGTCTGGTCGCGCTGTGGGGAAGCGATCGACGCGAGCTGCAGCGTGGTTTTGTCGTGCACGCGGCGCTGGTCATCCGTTCCGGGCTGGTGTGGCTGACGCTGTCCGCCGAGCATGAAGCGTATCCCGGCATCGACGATATTTTCCCGGCGGCGAGCCGCATGCAACGCGCGCTCGGCGACCTGCTCGGCATTTATCCGCACGACCCGCAGGATGCGCGCCCGTGGCTGCGGCACAGCGCCTGGCCAGCGGATCGCTATCCGCTACGCAAGGATTTCGACGGCGGCACGGCGCACCCTGCGGAGCCGCAGGATTACCCGTTCGTCACCGTGGAAGGCGACGGCGTGCATGAGATTGCAGTCGGGCCGGTACACGCCGGGACGATTGAGCCCGGCCATTTTCGCTTTTCGGTGATAGGCGAAAAAATCCTGCGCCTGGAACCGCGCTTGGGCTACACCCACAAGGGCGTAGAGAAGCTTTTCGAGGCGATGACGCTGGAGAGCGGGGCGCGGCTCGCGG
>JANMKH010000262.1:0-6028 GCA_031371965.1 Sulfuriferula sp. | reverse complement strand
GCCAAAGGTGATGTGCTGCGCGCCTGCCGCCACTTGCTGACGGATGTCCGCCAGCACCACTTCGCGCTGCACCACGCGGAACGTTCCCTGATACACCGGCACCACCGGGCAATGCCGGCACAGGTGCTTGCAGCCGCGCGTGGTCTCGGTAAAACCAACGATTTTTTTGCCGCCATCGGGCAGGTTGAGGTGGGCGTAGCGGGTGAGCTTGGGCAATCCGCTGCGGTCCGGCGGCAGAAATTTCACTTGCGCGAGCTGTACCATTGGCGCGTTTTGCGCGCTGATATCGCCATCGCGCAAGCGTTGCGCCAGCGCCACCAGGGCCGGCTCGGATTCGCCGCCGAGCAGGGTGTGTACGCCCAATCCGCGCAGCAGGTCGGCGTTCATCGGCGCATACAGCCCATACATGGCGAGGTGCGCGGTGGGCGCCAGTTCGCGAATTTTCGGCAGTGCGGCAATGGCGATGCGGGTGGCGGTGTGCATGCCCAGGTGGATGGCCACCAGCCCCGCGTCGCGCAGGGTGTCGGGTTCCAGTTTCTGTAGCGTCAGATCCAGGCAGGCGACCTCGCAGCCGGCAGCCTTTAACAATGCCGCGGGGGCGGCCAGGTTAAAGGACTGGCGACCGAGTTCGTAGGGATTGATCAGCACGACTTTGAAAGCTGCGGTGGCTGTGCCGGTTTCGCCCCAGTCTACGGCGAAATAATCATTCATGATTATTTGGTCTTGGGACGTTCTTCAAAACCGGCGATGGGCTCGCGTGAGGCGGCTGCATTCGTCATGTTTTGCAAATAGCGTTCCCACAGCGCATCCTGATTTTGGCCGAGTTCGTAGAGGTAATCCCAGGAAAAAATTCCGGTGTCGTGGCCGTCCGAGAAAATAGGCTGCACGGCGTAACTGCCGACCGGTTCGATGCCGGAAATTTCGACATTCAGCTTGCCAACTTGCAATACTTCCTGGCCATGGCCGTGCCCGCGCACTTCTGCGGAGGGCGAATACACGCGCAGGAATTCATAAGGTAAATGGAATCGGCTGCCATCAGCGAAGGCGATTTCCATCACCCGCGATTTCTGGTGCAGCTTGATTTCAGTCGGTTGGGGGGTGTTTTTGTCCAGTCCTGCCATGTGAGCTCCCGCCGGATGGGATTGCAAGGGGTGGTGCGCCCAGCAGGATTCGAACCTGCGACCCTTGGCTTCGGAAACCAATACTCTATCCATCTGAGCTATGGGCGCGAGAGCTGGCAAGAATAGCGATTTTCGCACTCAGCGTCTATATCAGGTGCTTTTGCCAACTCCACTTTTGCCGCTATAATCCGCGTTCTAAACTATTTTCCCGCCAAGTTAAGGAAGCAAGCATGAGCGATGATCACGCCAAGATGACCAAAACAACGCCGCAACAATTTTTTGTTGCGCTCTGGGCGGGGATGTTCGCGCCCATTATTGCCATTGCACTCATACTGGGTTTGATAGCCAAAATTCAGGGTAGCCATGGTGAGAAAGATTCGCTTGAATACAATAGCAAGGCTACGCTGGCGCGCATCCAACCGGTGGGCCAGTTGAACATTGTCGACGCCAGCGCACCGCGCGTGGAAAAGGAAGGCAAGCAAGTATTCGACGAAGTATGTACCGCTTGTCACACACCGGGCGCGCTGGGTGCACCCAAGTTCGGCAACAAGGCTGACTGGGCGCCGCGCCTCAAGCAAGGTTATGCAACCTTGATCCAGCACGCGGAGCAGGGTATTCGCCAGATGCCGCCACGCGGCGGCAACCCGGACCTGTCCGATATCGAAATCGCCCGCGCTGTGGCTTATATGGCGGATGATGCCGGGGCCAAATTTACGCCACCCGAGGCACCCGCTGCCGCCCCTGCAACGGCCCCGGGTGCTGCCCCCGCTCCAGCCCCCGCCGGCGCTCCAGCTGCGGCGCCGGCTGCTGCCCCCAAACCGGCGGCAGGAAAGTAATCTTCCGGCCATCATGTGATGGTTAAGGCATTTACCCAGTGACTGATTTGTCCGGCGCGACGCTCATGTACAAGAGCTGTCCTGCATGCGGAAGCGCCAGACTGCGTGGATCGTCCATCCGCACAGGGGATACGCTGGTTCAACGGCTAATCTGCACACCGCTGCGCTGCCGTGAATGCCGGTCACGTTTCTGGATTTATAGCCCGGTCAAAATCGTCCTGCTGGGCGTGTTGTTGCTGGGAATGACGTTTTGGCTGGTGCGCGGCCAGCTGCATCCGGCCCCAATCTCCGCTACAAGCGACCTTGCGGCTGCCGACAAACAGTTCGCCAGGTTGTCAGCACAGGCGCTCAAGGGCGATGCTGAGGCGCAACTGCGGCTTGGAAAAATGTACGCCAATGGTGAAGGCGTGATCGTGGATGTGACCAAGGCTGCCAAGTGGTTTGATAAGGCCGCGCATCAGGGCAATCCCGAAGCACAGTTTCTGTATGCCTCTGCTTTGCTTGATGGTCGCGGTGTCGTGCAGGATTATCAGGCTGCCCTGAAATGGATCGAGATGCCGGCCCGGCGTGGCAACCCACAAGCGCAATACCGGCTGGGCCAGATGTACCGTTTTGGCATTGGTACACCGGTGGACAAGGTCAAAGCCTATATGTGGTTCAACCTGGCTGCCGCTCAGGGTATGGACGACGCTGCCAGGGCGCGCGAAAGCGTAGTGGGGCAATTGAAGCCGGAGGAAATTGCCAGGGCACAGGCAGATGCCCACCAAATCAACGAGCAAACGCATCCTAAAACCGACGCTGCCAGGAACGCCACTACTTCGCCGCCAGCATCGCCTTAAGTTGCGCCAAACGCGCGTTACCCTGCTGACGCTGTTCCGCAGGGTCGGCGTCCTGCCCGGTCTTGCGCACATCTTCCTGTGAAACCTCGCTGATGAAGCGTGAAGGTTCGCAGCTCTGAAATTCCCCGGCGCGTTTGCGCTTCTTGCAAAAACTGATGGTCAGCGAGCGCTCAGCACGAGTGATGGCAACATACATCAGGCGCCGCTCTTCCTCCAGCGTGCCGTTTTCCACTGCTTCGCGGTGCGGCAGAATGCCTTCTTCGGCACCGACCAGAAACACGTGCCCGAATTCCAGTCCTTTGGCAGCATGGATGGTGGACATGCGCACCGCATCGACCTCGGCGTCGTCGCGGTTCTCCAGCAGCGTGATGAGGGCAATGGTCTGAGTTAGTGCGATCACATCCTTGCCATCCTCCTCGCCTTTCTTGCCGAGCCAGCCGACAAACTCCAGCACATTGTTCCATTTGCTCTGGGCGCTGCGGGTTTCCTCGCTGTCGAACAGATAGGCTTCGTAATTTATCGCTTTCAGCAGGTCGGCCATGATCTCGGCAGCAGGCGTCTTGCGCACACGGAATTCCAGCGCGTTGATGAAATTGCAGAACTCGACCAACGGCTCCAGCTGACGAGCCGGAAGCTGGCTCTGGAAGCCCGCCTCGAAGGCCGCTTCGAACAGGCTGACATGGCGCTGGCCGGCATACTCGCCGAGCTTTTCCAGCGTCGCTACGCCCACTCCGCGTCTAGGCGTGGTTACCGCGCGGATAAAGGCCGGATCGTCGTCACTGTTGGCCAGCAGACGCATGTAAGCGGTGATGTCCTTGATCTCGGCTTTTTCGAAAAAGGACTGTCCGCCGGACATCACATACGGCACTTTTTCATTGCGCAAGAACTGTTCGAACGGCCGCGCCTGATAGTTGCCGCGGTACAGAATGGCGTAGTCGCCATAGCGTGTGCGGTGCTCGAACTTGTGCGCCAGCAGGCGCATCACTACGTTCTGCGCCTCTTCTTCCTCGTCCTTGGCGGCCATGACGTGCAGCGGGTCGCCGTGGCCGTGCTCGCTCCACAGCTGCTTGTCGTAGAGCCGCGTGTTGTTGGCGATGACGCTGTTGGCGGCACGCAGGATGCGTATCGTGGAGCGATAATTCTGGGTAAGCTGGATAACTTTCAGGCGCGGATAATCTTCATGCAGCTGGTGCAGGTTTTTAACGTCCGCGCCGCGCCAGCCGTAGATCGCCTGGTCGTCGTCACCCACCGCCGTGAAAGCGGCGGACACGCCGGTGAGCAATTTGACAATCTGATACTGGCAGGCGTTGGTGTCCTGGTATTCGTCCATCAGCAGATAGCGCAGTTTTTTGCGCCATTTTTCCAGCACCTCGGCGTCGCTGGCGAATAATTCGGCGGGCAGACGGATCAGATCGTCAAAATCCATCGCCTGGTAGGCTTTGAGGGTGTCCTGATAACGCAGATAAACCTTGGCGTAGGTGGCGTCGATGTCAGTTGCGGCGGTGTCCAGTGCGGCAGCGGGCGAAACCAGCGCATTTTTCCATGCCGAGATGCGCCATTGCGCACGGCGGATCTCCTGTTTGTCGGTAGTTTTCAGTATCTCGTTTACAATCTGCATCGCATCTGCAGAATCGAGAATGGAGAATTGCGGCTTGTAACCGAGCCGTCCCGCCTCCTGGCGCATGATTTGAACGCCGAGTGCGTGAAAGGTGCATACCGTCAATCCCTTGGCGGGTTTGCCCTGCAGCAGCTTGGCGACGCGTTCCTGCATTTCGCGCGCAGCCTTGTTGGTGAAAGTGATGGCGGCGATGTGCTGCGGCGCGTAACCGCATTCTTCGATGAGATAGACGATTTTCTGGGTGATGACGCGAGTCTTGCCCGAGCCGGCACCGGCCAGCACCAGCAGCGGGCCATCCAGATATTTGACCGCTTCGCGCTGGGGGGGATTGAGATGGGACAGCATGAGAAACCACAACAGAACAGGCCGGCAATTCTAACATGAGCACCTATGCTATCGGCGATTTGCAGGGTTGTTTTCAGGCCCTGGAGTTATTGCTGGACAAGATTCGCTTCGATCCTGCGCATGACCACATCTGGCTGGTGGGCGATCTGGTCAACCGTGGCGCCGATTCGCTCGCAGTGCTGCGTTGGGGCTATGCCATGGGAGAGGGTGTGACGGCCGTGCTGGGCAATCACGATCTGCATTTGCTGGCAGTCGCTGAGGGGTTTGTAAAACCCCATCGCAACGACACGCTGGGCGGCATTCTCACCGCTCCCGACCGCGACGAACTGCTCACCTGGCTACGCCACCGGCCGCTGGCGCACGCTGCGGAAGGTTATTTTATGGTGCATGCCGGGCTGTTGCCGCAATGGACCACGGCGCAAGCGCTGATGCTGGCGGCCGAGGTGCAGGAACGCTTGCAGGCGCCTAATTACCGGGGGTTCCTGGCGCACATGTATGGCAACCATCCGGATCGCTGGGATGAGAATCTCCGCGGTCTGGACCGCCTGCGACTGATTACCAACGCCATGACCCGGTTGCGTTTCTGCGCCCCGGACGGGACCATGGAATTCAAGACCAAGGGCAGTCCGGAGCGACCGCCACCGGGGTGTTTGCCCTGGTTTCAGGTACCGGGGCGCGCCAGTGCCGACAGCCCTATCGTATTCGGCCATTGGTCGGCGTTGGGGCTGCGCGTGGAAACCGACTGCATGGCGCTGGATACCGGCTGCCTGTGGGGTGGACGCCTCACTGCGCTACGTCTGGAGGACCGTCAGGTGTTTCAGGTGGAGTGCGCCGGACAGGCAGGGACAACGCAATGGCAATAGCCGTTTCGGCCTGCAGCGCCAGGGCACGACGAGTGTGGTGCGCACCGGCTATGCACGGGCAAAAAATCAGTTCAGCGGTAATGCCGCGTGCGGCGCTGATGCGCAGGATGGAATCCGCAAAGTTCATGTCGCCTACCCAGATCGGCGCAGCATGCGGGCGGCCCGCTTGATCAACGTAGCGAATTGCCACCGGGCACAGGTGTGCATTGCTGGCGCATGCGGCCTGTAGCAGTGCAGGTTTGAATGGGTTGAGGGCGGTGCCGTCGCCCGTGGTGGACTCGGGGAACAAGGCGACGTTATCCCCGGCGCGTAACAGTTCGGTAAAGCTGGCGCTAATCCGCCCCACATCCTGGCGGCGTTCACGCTCGATAAACAGTGTGCCGGATTGTGCCGCCAGCCAGCCCAG
>JANMKH010000250.1:0-5301 GCA_031371965.1 Sulfuriferula sp. | reverse complement strand
AGCGGCCTCGCCGTTTGCCACCCCTGTATCAGATGCAACCTTGGCGCAGTATCGCGGCGGCCACATCGAAACCAACACCAACAACCTGGACGGGCAGTTCTACAACAACCAGGCCATAGCCAATGTAACCGGCAGTAACCTCGTTACCGGCAGCTCTTTTGCCGGCGCTTCGGGTCTGTCCACGATAATCCAGAATTCCGGCAACAATGTGCTCATCCAGAACGCCACCATCCTGAATCTGCGTGTGCAGTAGGAGTGCGATGATGAACTCGACCATGATGCTGATTATGCTGGCGCTGATGTCCAGCCAGGCCAAGGCCGGATGGGTGACCGTGCCGGGGGCCGATTCCGGCCAGATGAACGTGAAGGTAATGAGCTTCAAGGAGCGCCAGTTCCGCGCCATTGTGCGTCAGCAGTACGACTATAGCTGCGGTTCGGCGGCGCTCGCCACGCTGCTTACTTACCAATATGGCGACCCGACAAGCGAAGCGGGCATTTTCAAGGCCATGTGGGAACAGGGTGACCAAGTCAAAATCAAGCGCGAGGGTTTCTCTCTGCTTGACCTGAAGCGCTATCTGGAAGCACGCGGCTATTCCGCCGACGGTTATGACACCACACTGGACAAATTGGCCGGGGTAGGTGTTCCCGCCATCGTCCTGATCCGCGACAACGGCTACAACCATTTTGTGGTGATCAAGGGCATCAAGGATGGCAAGGTCGCGGTGGGCGACCCTTCGCTGGGCGCGCGTGTCATGCCACAGGACCAGTTCGAAAAGCTGCTCAGCAATAACATTATTTTTGTGATCAACGGGCTAAATGAAAAAGCTGCGTTCAACCGTTCCATCGATTGGCATGTCCGGGAAAAAGCACCGCTGGGGCTGGCGACTGGGCCTGATAATCTGGCGAATGTGACGCTATTGCGCCGCCCCGCCGGAGACTACTGAGTAGTCGATCATGCCCTCCAAGATAAGGTATACGCTGCAAATCGCGCTATGCCTGGCTGCTTGCGGAATCACACCACCCGCCTTGAGCGTATCCTCATCGTTTGAGGACTGCCGCATGGCCAGCGACACAGAGCTGGACGGCATGCGCGGCGGCTTTGAGGTAAATGTGAACGGCATGCAGATCATGCTGGCCCTGAGCCTGGAACGCGTCACCTTTATCAATGGCGTCCTCGTTACCTCAATGAAAATCAGCTTGCCGGATCTGGCTTCCCTAGGCACAAACGGTATTTCCCCGCACACCATTAGCGTGCAAACCATCCCACCAGCCGCTACTCCCGCTACGCAAGGGAACGCATCCGCTTCGATGACGCCTCAGCAAATAAACGACCTGGGGCAAACCATTACCATCATCCAGAACGGCGTGGGCAATACCTTTGTCCTGCCACAATCCCTGAACTCGCTGACCACTGTCATCCAGAATACCGTGGACAATCAGATCATCCGCAACATGACCACCATCAACGCAACGGTAATCAATCAAGCGCTCGCGCGGTCAATGGAACTCACCGCGTCGCTTAACCAGGCAATTGCGCGTTCCATCCGCTAATTGTTGCAGGGTGGATATGGCGCGTTGCATTGAAGAACCAGCCTATCAGAAGGTATAAGGTATCCGTACAGTCAACTGTGTATTGGGCGTGTCCGGGGTCAAGCCTGCGGCAATCGAAATATTCAGGTTGCTTTTCTTGTTCAGTTGATATGAAAAGCCCAGTAGCAGGCTTGCCAACTGGGTGGAGGTTGCGGTCTGCGGTATTACGCCATTTTGTTTGGTCTTGCCGATCCAGGTCTGTTCGTAACCCAGACTGAACGCGCTCTTTTCGTTGAGCGATATACCCATACCAAAATTGAATCCGACCGCATCGCCGGGATCCACAGTACCAATATAACCGCCGGCAACCATCTTATTCACGTCGCGTTTGATATTCCATAAATAGTTAATGCCACCGAAGAACACCGCCGGATCAGAGGGATAGATCACACTCAAACTGGGCTGGATACCGTAAAACCCCGAACCCGTCGGCAACGAGGTTTGCAATGTGCCGGTAGAGGCCGTCGTTCCCGCAGCGTAACTCACTTCGAAGGGGTCGGTGCCTGTGTGTGTCTTGAAACGCAGACCAGCTATGTAGTATGGATCATCACCGGTAGGGACATTCAACTGGTAACGCGCGGCGAGCTCGATATCGCCGATGCCTTTCCCACTGGCGTTGAACAAACTGTCGGAGGCGGATCCGGACAGGTTGAGAGGACGGCTAATCGTGTCGTCATTGCGGTATACATAAGGAATTTTGGCTTCGATTTCCAGGCGATTGGTCAGGCCATAACGCCCGGTAAGCGAAGCCACCCAAGTGCTGCGGTTCACACTACGCACGTCGATCAGGCCAATCACCAGGGCGGGGATAATGGTATAACCCACAATGGAGACGCGATCGGAAGAGGAGTAGGAATATTGCAGTGAGGGTTCCAGCACCACCGAGCCCTTGGGCGTAAGCACCCCGGACTGCTCGAAAATCTGGGCTACTTCCGGCGGCCGCGCATCTTTCTGCTTTTCGGGTGCACGACCGACTGGCTGCACCGGCTGGGCTTGAGTTTGCGCGACACGTGCAGGCACGGGCACAGGCGTCATACCCAATCGTTTTTGCAATGCTTCCAGTTGCTGCCGGGTTTCTTCGAACGCCCGTTTGTGTTCCTCCAGCTTTTTAAGCTCCTCGTCCAGCTGATTTTGCTGCGCTGCCAACTTTTTGGCCTGCTCGTCCAGCTGCTGGCGGATCTGATTCATGTCCACCTGTCCGCTTCGGGGCACATCCTGGCTATAGCTTGGGCTTGCTCCCAGTAATGCGCCCATCAGTCCCGCCTTGGCGTACATTGCGACACGGTTGTTATGCATGGTATCTCTCCCCCTGAAAATTTTTATGTTTGTTAAGGTAGGCGGCGCTGTGTTTTCAACATTAGAATTCCATCATTCCTTTCACCGAAATTTTGGATGATGCTTCATGCTTGCTGTTTATGGCAACAGGGGTGCCATGCCGTTCTAAAATCCGGTACAGTGTTGCTCTGGATATGCCCAGCTGACGTGCGGTTTCGGAAATATTGTTCTGGTTGCGTCGCAGGGAAAGCCGGATGGCTTCATGTTCAGCCTGGGTGCGGGCTGCATCCAGAGTCATCATCAGCCGCCCGTCCACTCGTTTCTCCAACCCCATGTCATTGGGCGTCAGCAAGCGATTCTCACTCATCACTACGGCCTGCCGTACACGATTAAACAATTCGCGCACATTTCCGGGCCAACGGTAATTATTCATCACTTGCAGTGTCTGGCGACTGAAACCCACAGTAGTAGAACGGGTTCCATTGGAAAATTTCTCAAAGAAAGCCTGCGCCAATAACTCCACATCGCCGTCGCGTTCGCGCAATGGCGGTACTTTGAGGTGAATGACATTAAGACGATAGTAGAGATCCTCGCGGAACCGTCCCTGCATGACTGCTTGTTCAAGATCCACGTGGCTGGCCGCGATTACGCGCACATCCAACTGAATTTTCTGGGTGGAACCGACACGCTCGATGACTTTGTCCTGTAGCACATGCAGCAAATTGACCTGCAAATCCAGCGGCAGATCGCCAATTTCATCCAGAAAAATTGCGCCCCCGTTGGCCGCCTCCATGCGCCCTATTTTGCGTTGATGGGCGCCGGTAAAAGCACCTTTTTCATGGCCGAACAACTCGGTCTGGATCAAATGGGTAGGCAAGGCACCGCAATTCACAGCCACAAAATCGCGGTTTCCGCGTGCGGACATGCTATGTATCGCCCGTGCCGCCAGTTCCTTGCCGGTACCGCTTTCTCCACCAATCAGAACCGGCGCATCCACCGCGCTGGTTTTACGCAGACAATGATGCAATTTGAGCATCACCGGACTATTACCCAGCATGCCATTCCGTTCCAGCGTCTGGATACCATTAAAACCTTGCTTAATCAGCATCTTCTTGCCATGGGCATGACCCATGCCCACGATCAAGCGTGCAGGATCAACGGGAAGTGTATGGTAGTCGTAAAATCGTTCCGCAATCAGATTACAGACCCGCGCACTGCGCAGCGCCTCCGGCGACACTAGCGCTATCCATTCAATTACGCAGTTATGCGCCATCAAATCGTTCAGCTTATTGCATTCCTGTTCACTGGCATCCTGTATCTGAAACAGTCCGATATGGACGGTGCTGCGCTCGCTCAGTTTGATATTTTCCATACTGCGCGCAGGCAGGGCTTGCCAGCCTAAAGAAGCCAAAGCTTGGCTAAGCGTGGCAAACAGGCCATCGCTTGCTTGCAGATAAAACAGGCGATCAAACATGAACCTCCTTCTCACATCTGTGCTGGCGCAATTTTATCCAGGAAGCTACAAACCGCATCTCCGAGGATAAAATGCAAGCAAGGAAATGAAAACATGCTGCACAATTAATACTTGCCTGAGTCGCAAGTCCTAATAACAAATTGGCTGATCAGTTTGGCTTCGAGGCTAGAATTGCGTAACCGCAAATTGGCTATAAGAAAAATTAAGCAATATATAAGCCAAAAAATATAATCGTTATGGGTCAATCGGTTAATTATATCTTTCTCCGCGCGGCGCAGCATGATGTAAAGAATTTCGACAGTTCTTGCAAGCCTCATCGTGCACCTAAATAATTGTTAAAACCGCATAATATCGAGTCCTGACTTAACCCCATGCCAGCCTGCATGGACATACAATCAAAACATACTGACGACACCATTATGAGTTTATCCCGCTACACCTATGACGCCAGCTCGGCGAATTTTGCGCAATTAGTCCTGGGCAATTCGGACAAAGGGCCAGTGCTGGTGCATTTCTGGACACCCAAGGCCGGCCCCTGCATGCTACTGATGCCGCGACTGGTCAAGCTTTCTGCGGAGTACAGCGGCAAATTCCTGCTGGTTATGGTCAACACGGACGAACTCGGCCAAATCGCTCGCCAATACGGCGTCACCAGCGTGCCCACAGTAAAGTTTTTCCGTCACGGCCAGGTTGTTCACACCATCCACGGTGCTGATCCGGATGCCGAATTCCGTAAAGTGCTGGACCGTTTTATCGCCCGTGATAGCGACGTCCATGCGCGCGCACTCTCCAGCCGGCAGCACGGCGATGAGCACGCCGCACGCATGTTACTGGTGGAAGCCGCTTTGGCCGACCCCGACAACCCACGCATTCCCGCTGATCTGGCAAAGCTGTTGATGTCCGGCGGCGAGCTACAGCAGGCGCACGACTTGCTCACAGCTTTATCACCAACGCTGCGAGAG